>JAAZLZ010000313.1 GCA_012799075.1 Bacillota bacterium | reverse complement strand
TTTCTTGGCCAGGTCGGCCGGTGCCACAGCTTCAAGGGGGACGCCTCCCAATAGAACCTGCCCTCGGGTAGGCCGGCGCAGACCCCCCAGCACCTTAAGCAAGGTGGTCTTGCCGCATCCGTTGGCCCCCAACAGGCAAAGGACCTGGCCCGGCTGGAGGACCAGATCGACGTCGGCCAGGATAGGTTCGACCCCATAGCGAAAGGAAAGGCCTTCGACGGTCAGGGACATGTCCATGCCCCCTTGGTCCGGCGAATCAACCAGGCCAGGAAGGGGGCGCCGATGATGGCCGTGAGGATCCCCAAGGGGATTTCCCCTCGGGTTGCCGCCCTAGCCAGGGTGTCAATAATGAGGAGGTAGCCGGCCCCCAGGGAGAAGCTGGCCGGAAGCAGGACCCTATGATCAGGACCCGCCAACATCCTCCCCACGTGGGGAATAACCAGTCCCACCCAGCCGATGATGCCCGCAACGCACACCGCCGATGCGGTCGCCAAGGTTGCCAGGGCGATCATCTGCCCTTTGAGAATTTCGGTGGGAATGCCCAAAGAGAGCGCCTCTTCATCGCCCATTGACAGTACGTTAAGACGCCAACCCAGGCTGCAAAGGCCCAAGGAGCCCAAGATGATCCCCGGGGCGGCCAACTTGACATCCCCCGTGGAAGCAGAGGCAAGACTGCCCATCAGCCAAAAGGTGATGGCCGGCAGATTCTCGTACGGGTCCGCCAAGTACTTCACCGCAGAGATGAGGCTGGAGAAGAAGGCGCCCACGATGATGCCCGACAGGACCAGCATCAACGTGGGTGTTGGCCGATGGACGCGGCTCAGCAGGCAGGTGAGGATGACGCCGACTAGGCCCATAACCAGGGCGCAAATCTGTATGCCCGTCGGACCCATGCCGAGCAAAATGGCCAGGCAGGCCCCGAATCCGGCGCTGGCCGACACACCGAGGATATCGGGGCTGACCAGGGGATTGCGAAACATTCCTTGAAAGGCGGCCCCGCTGATGGAAAGGCCGCCGCCCACCAAAACGGCAAGCATTGCCCTCGGCAGTCTTATCTCCCAGATGACCGTTTCGGCCGCCTTAGGCCAAGTGGGCTCTTGGGGGATCACCCTGCTTGTCAGGATGCGGATAACCGTCGTTGGATGAATAGGATAGCGGCCCACGAACAAGGCTGCTCCCAGAAGAAGACCCGGAATCAAGATTAGAAGCAGCGACCTCTTCCATGTCATGGCTCCTTGGCCACATCCCAGCTGATTACCATCCACTTCGTTTGGCCCCCGGCAAGCTCTAGAAACGCGCCCCTGTCCACAAGGACCTTTTCCAGGTGCTCCTCGAGTCTTTCCTGTTCATGTCGGGTGAGATCGCCAAGCCCCCAATGCCAATCAGCAAGGACTGCTTCCATGTCCTGGTATCGGTAGGTGAGCACCGCCGAGACCGACGCCGTCTTTGGGCGGACTCCTAAAGAATTCAGGGCAGCGATAATCCGGGGGTAGCCGGGAAGAGGGCAGTATTTCCTTCCAATGGCCCGACACACAGCCTCATCGACAGGATTCCAGCCGCTTCCCCAGATGACGCAGGCCCGCTTTGCCGCCGCTTCTCCCAGCTTAGCCAGCCCTTCCTTCAGGTTGTGGGGAACAAAGCGGCAGGCAATGGCGATGTCGTGTTTGGCCACATGCCGACCGATCTCCACTTCCTCCCAGGCTCCCTTGATGAAGGCGATGTTCTTTGCCCCGGCGCGGCGGGCGTTCTCCCGGGCGAAGGCGAGCATAGCTTCACTAATATCTAGACAGGTAACCGTCTTC
>JAAZLZ010000312.1 GCA_012799075.1 Bacillota bacterium | reverse complement strand
TACGTCCCCATGGCCCTCATGTTCATCACCAATGGACTGTTAAGGGGTGCGGGGGATACCTTCCCGACCATGCTCTTTTCCATCGCTTCCCTTTGGGTCATCAGGGTGCCTTTGGCCAAGTTCCTCTCCAGCATCCCCTCCCTTGGGGCCAATGGGATTTGGATCGCCATGGTTACCAGTTCCGTACTCAGCATGTTGATGAGCAGGATTTATTATGCCTCAGGCCGGTGGAAAGAGAAGCGGATCATTGCTGAGATGCCTACCGCGGAATAAAAGCAGGGGGCTCCCCATCGGAGCCCCCTGTTGGTTTAAGCACATGGATACCTGCCCAACTCCCACCCGGCGTCGAACATGGCGCAGATGTTTTCCGGGGGCACATCGGGCTGGATGTTGTGGACCGAATTCAGGACGAATCCCCCACCGGGGGCCAGCACCTTGATCATCTTGGCCACCTCGTTCCGGACGTCTTCGGGGGTGCCCGCAGGCAGCACTCGATGGCTGTCGATCCCGCCCCAAAAGGCCATCCGGCCGCCGAAGGCCTTCTTCAAAGAGGCAGGATCCATCTTCGCGGCTGTCACCTGGACGGGGTTGTAGACATCGATGCCAACTTCGATCAAGTCCTCCATCAAGTCAAAAACCGAACCACAAGTATGCATTAAGACTTTCTTGCCGCGGCTTTTCTCCTTGAGGAAGCCGACGAACTTGGCCTGGCGGGGCTTGATTACTTTCCGATAGGCCTCGGGGGAAAACATAGGTCCCGTCTGGATGCCAATATCGTCCCCGAACATCAACACATCCACATTGTCCCCGATGGCATCGAGGGCTTGGCCCGCCAGCTTGATGGAAAAGTCCAAGGTTCGATCGAGGAGCTTGCCCAAAAGTTCGGGTTCCAACAAAAGATCGATGAACCAGCCCTCAAACCCGCGAAGGTATTGACTTTGGGTGATGAAACCGCCCTTAATCTGCAGCACAACCGCGTAGTCCGTTTCCTTGTACAGATGCTCGGCCCTTTCAGCTAGGCCCCTGACCCTTCCCGGATCCAATGGATCGGGCCAGTTGTGGCTTCTTAGCCCCTCTTCACTAAGACCGTCTTGGAAAGGGCTGGAGATCAAGTCATAATAAAAAGAAGTCGGCGGTTTCTTCCTTATCACACCCCATTCATCTTGAAAACTGCCGTCGGGCAGCTCAATGTCCTGCCAATTATCCGGCGAGCCGATGAATAGTCCCCTAGTGTCAATGCGGAAACGTTCCAGCACTTCCTCATCGACGACAGCCAGCTGAAGGACCCGGTCCAGTAGAATTGTTTCCTTGGTTATCCCCAGGTGCTCTTTGAGTCTTTCGTAGGCTACCTTCGTTATCCCCGTACAGTTCGTTGACCCTAAATCCAATGGGACTCGATCGGGCTCCTGGTGGTTTAGAGCAGCCAAAACCCGCTCGCGAGGGGTCATGCTTGGCACCTCCCAATGCAAATGTGTACTGGGTCTATTCTCGATGGAAGAGCCCAAACCCTGCGTTTTCCCAGATTCTTCAGTGGAAGGGCTATCACCGGGAAAAAAGCACATGAGTTGAAATTGCAATCGCGCTTGGGTGGGCGGTTACCGGGCCAGCCGCCCATGTCCGTAGTGTCCCAGCTGATCCAGACGGTAGTAGATTCCCCCTTGCTCGACGATGCTCCAGCGGCATCCATCCTGGAGAACGTAGCAGGGACGCCCATCCCGCAAGTATACTTTGGGCAGGCGCCGACTGATGGTGGTCCGGCGGGCTGCAAGCTCCACGGTGTCTTCCTTGTGGTTTTCCGGAAGCCTAATCGACGCCATGTTCATCGACACCCGCCCGAGGAAGGGGGTTTGCTTGCCGTCGATCCATACGGCGGGGTGAACGTGGAAAAACCCCTGCAAAGCTGCCAACAGCCGCCTTAGGGGGGAGCGAAGGGCAGGCTCCAACGTCAGCCCATCCGCGTAACCCAGGGGCAGGACGCCTGCAAGGGTGGGGCGGCTGGTTTTATACTCACCCCCGTAACCGACCCGATGGCCCTGGGGGAGCAGGCGGGTATAGACGAGGTTCGTTTTTAATCGCCAGGTGGGACGGAGGGAAAGGCCATGGGCGCCCTGGCCGTAAAGGACTGTCCCAGGGCGCACCATTCCCAGATGGGAGGGGGGAAATCTTAACAGGGCGGTGCTGTTGGCCGCGTGGACTAGGGGTATTTGAATCCCCCGGGCCTTAAGGTTTGCCTCTACTTCCAGGAAAATGGCCAGTTGACGCCTTGTCAGGCTGACATTATCCGCCTGGGGGAAGTGGGTATAGATTCCTTCCAGCTCCAGCCCTTCAAGTCGAATCAACTGGCCGGCAAAATCCCCGGCTTCCCCCGGCAGGACCCCAAGCCTGCCCATGCCGCAGTCCACCTTCATGTGGACCTTGACCGTCTTGCC
>JAAZLZ010000311.1 GCA_012799075.1 Bacillota bacterium | reverse complement strand
TGCCCACCGCGAGGCCAATGCCGGCCACAACCCACAAGCTGGCGGCAGTTGTCAGCCCTTTGATGGATGGTCCTTCCCTCATGATGCTACCAGCCCCCAGAAACCCTATGCCGCTGACAACCTGGGCAAGCCATGCGCCCTGGATCGTAGGACCAGCCTGGAGTATTGGCAAAGGCGTAGGCTGAGACAAGCATAACTAGGGTTGATCCCAAACATACCAAAGTATTAGTGCGAAAGCCTGCTGGACGACCATGAAGCTCCCGTTCAAGGCCGACTAGACCCCCAAGAACAGTAGCTAGCAACAACCTAAGGGCTATATCCATGGTGGAAACCATTGTTCTCCCCCCTCCTACTAGAGTAAGGCCTTGGTGAGGGCGGTACAGATAATGGCGATAGGAATGGCTGGCAGCAAATTGCCCACCCGTATTCTACGCAGTTCAAGCATATTGATACCAAGTCCTAAAATGATCATTCCCCCCGTTGCCGTCATCTCCGCAATGATTGCCGGAGTAAAAAAGTCCCGTGCGAGGATGGCTGCAAGGGTCAGTCCGCCTTGGTACACAAGGATGGTGATGGCGGAGAATAGCACGCCAATGCCCATCGTTGAGGCGAAGGCAATAGCACTAAAGCCGTCCATAATTGACTTGGCTAAGAGAAGGGAATAATCATTTTGCAGCCCATCGTTGATGGAGCCGATGATGGCCATCGGTCCAACGACGAACAGCAAACTGCTCCCGACAAAGCTTTGGGCAAACAGAGCGTCTCCCCGGCCAAACTTCCCTTCCATTCGAAGGCTTAAGGCTTCCAACTTAGTTTCGATCATTAAGAACTCCCCGATAATGCTGCCTAAGGCTATGCTAACCAGAGGTATAAGGGGCTGAGCTGTTTCCTTAGCCATTTGCCCTCCAAGAAACAGCACAAACAAGGCTATTCCCTGCATCAGAGTCTTTCCATACCGTTCAGGCAGTCTCTTTCTGAGGGCTAGCCCAATCAGGGAGCCAAGAACAACTAAGATTGCATTGATCAAAGTTCCTGTCATCGAGACTTGACGCCGAACCTTGACGGATAGGGACGGCGTAAACTCCTTAGCGATTATTAGTGGTCAGTGCCAATATGACCGTCAGGATGTATTCTATCATATACTCCTACTCGAAGAAAGAACGGTTTTGGGCACAACCCCCCAAAACCGTCATTGTTTATTGCCCATGTGCAATTCATGGTTAGAGAAACTTGGCCATCTTATTCTTTATTCGACACAGGGCATTATCAATGGACTTTGTGTGGGTATGGAGCTGGTGGGCCATCTCCTTGTAGGAAAGTCCGTTAATGTACAATCGGAACACCCGGTATTCGAAGTCACTGAGGGCTTTCTTGATATGCTGGTGGGTGTTCTGAAGGTGCTCTTGATCGATGAACAAGGTTTCCGGATCATCAACTCGATTGCTCGCCAAGACCTCCATCAGGGTTCGGTCCCCTTCGGAGTCATAAACCGGCTTGTGGAGCGACGTGTACGAATTCAATGGGATATGCTTCTGACGGGTGGTTCCTTTGATTGCGCTGATGATGTTGCGAGTGATGCAAAGCTTTGCGAAGGACCAGAAGGATGATGAGCCTGGGTTAAAGTCCCGTATCGCTTTATAAAGACCAATCAATCCTTCTTGGAGCAGATCATCATCTTCCGCTCCTTGAAGGAAGTAAGGCCGTGTCCAGATATACACTAGTCTTTGGTATTTGCCAAACAAATGATTTATAGCATCCTCCATGCCTGCCTGGGCGTACAAGACAGCTTCTTCATCGGACATCTTGCTAAAGTCCAATCTGTCCTTTGTGGGCGGTAAATAACCCGCGGGCACAGCCCTTCCCCCCATAGGCAACCACACTCCTTCCGGGCGACCGGGAGTCCAAGAATGATTTTTACTCGGCAACCAGGCAAATCCTTCAATAACAACTGTAAAGATTGTCCTCTTTGCCACAAAGCTCATCCTAATAATAACATAAATTGAACACGTGTTCAACAAGAGGCTTGTGGACATGAATAGACCCTGCTTTTCAACGATGTCGTTGACAGCAGGGTCAAAGGACTCTGATAGATTTATTGGAACTCATACAACCCTAACTTCCCCCCTTTTATCAGGAAGTTTTCCTTAAACAAGAAGCTTGTATTCCCCGTTGTACCTCTGTCGTACTAATACTGTTCGCCTTGAAGTGCTCAGTGATATAGTTGCAAGCATCCCAGGGGTTTACCCGATCGCCACAGGTAAATACATCGACAGCGGCGTAGCCCAACTCCGGCCATGTATGAACGGCTAGGTGGGACTCGGAAATAACGACAACCCCACTGACCCCCTGCGGACTAAAGTTATGAAACACCACTTCCCGCACTTCGGCTCCGGCGCGTAGGGCTGCCTCGACCATGATTTCCTCAATTTGCTGCCTTTGATTTAGCACCCCAGGGTCACATCCATAAGCCTCACAAAGAATGTGACACCCCAAAGCGTTTTTCATTCCATTTCTCGCCTCCTTTTGGCATTTTGCGCCGTTTCAGGACTTCCTTCCGGAAACCAGCAAGTAAATTGTAGCAGATTGGCGGCAAAAGTCAAGGAGGATAACTAAAGGGTAAGGAACAGGCCACAACCACGAAATGATGGCCTGTTCGCCCTTACAACGACAAAATATCAGTCAGATTCGGATCAAGCCTTGGTCCAGGAGTTCTCGGAAGGCAAAAACTAGGCCCAATTCGATGTGCTCCTTGCTCATGCCCCCTTGTAGATATGCAGTATAAGGAGGCCGCAAGGGACCGTCGGCGCTTAATTCACTAGAGGAGCCTTGGACAAAGGTTCCTCCTGCCATAATGATCTGGTCTTCGTATCCCGGCATGCCAGAGGGTTCCGGCGTCACATAACCATCAACGGGGCCAGCTTTTTGTATACCCCGGCAAAAGGCGATCAGTCTGTCCGCAGATCCAAGGCGAATGGCCTGGACTGCATCTCCCCGGGGATCCTGCCAAAAGGGTTCGGTCGGAAAGCCCAGGTCAGCAAAGACCTTGGCAACCAACGAAAGCCCCTGCAAAACCTCGCCGACGGTATGGGGAGCGAGGAACAACCCCTGCAAAATCAACGGCGTCAGATTAAGCATCGGGCCCACCCGAGCGCCGATGGCTGGAGCAGTAACCCTGGCGGCTATCCGTTCCATATACTCTCCTTTGCCGACGATGTATCCGCCCGAAGGGGCCAAGGTGCCCCCCGGGTTCTTAATGAGGGAGCCGGCAATTAGGTCTGCGCCTGCCTCTAACGGCTCGTGCTCCTCGACGAATTCACCGTAGCAGTTGTCTACAAAACAAATAATGTCCTGCCTGACATTCTTGACCGTGTTAACGATGGCCTCGATTTGGGACACCCTCAGAGCTGCACGCCAGGCATAGCCCCGGGAGCGCTGGATCAGCACCACCCGCGTCTTCTTGGTAATGGTCCGTTCAAGGGCGGCACGATCCGGCTTCCCCTCTTTAGTCAGGGGAACCTCCCGATAAACGACGCCCATGTCCATCAGGTTGCCGGGCGCATTTCCCTCAATGCCGATGACTTGGCACAAGGTGTCGTATGGTTTGCCTACTGCCGATACGAGTTCATCACCCGGTTGGAGAGAGCCGAATAGGCAGGCTGAAATGGCATGGGTGCCGCTTACCAGGTTAGGTCTGACAAGGGCTTCCTCCCCGCGAAAAACGTGTGCGAAGACACCTTCCACTGCATCTCTGCCCAAATCTCCATAACCATAGCCCGTTGTCCCTACCAGGTGGTAATCGGAAACGCGGTTGTCATGGAAGGCTGTCAAGACCTTCCTTTGGTTAATCAGCTTCAAGTGATCGTAGGATCGCCACAAAGGACGGAGTTCGTCCTTTGCATGGGCGATCAAGTCCAATATCGCGGTATTAGTCAACTTCTCGGGAGTCCTCCTCCACTTTGATCCCTGTCAGCTTGCTACTCGTCCGCTTGCCGGGCAATGCCTCGATAGTACTTGATCGGAGTTGCTTTTCCGAATGGACGGATAATCGCCATCTACCACCCGGCAATGGGATCATTTCCATCTCCCCGGTAATTTTGTGCTGTTTCCACAGCTTGTTGGCCACCTGCTCCATCTCGTCGCGAGAGTTGAACTCTAGTGCGAAAGAAACAATCATGTTGGCTCTCTCCCCCTTACCCCCCAGGTAATTCTACATCTCAGGGAAGTTGCCTGTCAAACCTTTGTGTCCAGAGCCTTCCTTAGACTGTGGACGAAATCCCCTGCCGCCTGTACCGGTTCTGGGGAATCGTGAATCATCTGGACCAGGGCGTTTTCAACGATGACCCCATCCACTAGGGAGGCAAGTCTGATCGCCTGTTCGGGTTCGGACCGATCAAACCCCATGGTCAGGGGTTTGTTTGTTGTCCGCAGCCTTTCAATAAACGCGGTCAATTCGTCGTTTACCCCAGCTAAGGGGACACAATAGATGAAAGCAGTGGTCAGCTCAGCAATACGGCGCAGACGCTGGGGCGTGCTGGTGGAAGCTGCCGTGTAGATGAGATCCATGCCGCTATCTTGACAGGCCTGGTGTAGCTCCACTGCTTCCTCGAAAGGAAGATCCGGGACCATCAAGCCGTTGACCCCTGCAGCTGTCGCCTTTTCAACGAAGCTTCGGCAGCCTCGACGGTAGAGGCAGTTATAGTAGATGAATAACACGATGGGAGTGGTGATTCCCCCCTCGTTACGCAAGTTGGCGACCATGGCAAGCACCTTATTGGAGTCCGTTCCCGCGGCTAAGGCCCGAAGGCATGATTCCTGCACGATGGGGCCGTTGGCCACCGGATCGGAAAAAGGCACCCCTAATTCAATGATGTCTGCTCCCCGATGGGCAAGCTCTGTGATGAGGGCCGCAGTAGCGTCTAGATTGGGGTCACCGGCAACGATGAAAGGGATGAGGGCTTTGCGGTCTGAGGCAAAAACCTTTTGCAGCCTGCTCAATGGGACTCCCTCCTTGATCGGTTTGATGCTAGGATGTCTGCAACCTGTTGCACGTCTTTATCTCCCCTGCCCGACAGGCAAACCACAATTGTCTCGTCCTTAGGACGCCTCGGCGCAAGCTTCATGGCGTAAGCTAGGGCGTGGGCGCTTTCCAACGCAGGGATGATCCCTTCCAGGTGACATAAACTGCAAAAGGCTTCTAGGGCTTCATCGTCGGTAACCGTCGTGTACTGGGCTCGCCCCGAGTCTTTGAGGCAACTGTGCTCGGGGCCTACGCCCGGGTAATCCAAACCTGCTGAGACCGAGTGGGCGGGCAGAATCTGTCCATCCTCGTCATGGAGAATGTAACTTAAAGAACCATGCAAGACGCCCCTTGTCCCCATGGTCAAGGCAGCGGCATGCTTATTGGTTGACAGCCCCTCCCCCGCGGCCTCAACACCCACCAACCTTACTTCCGGATGGGGCACAAAAGCATGGAAAATGCCCATTGCGTTGCTACCGCCCCCCACACAAGCGATTACCCAATCGGGAAGGTTTGGCAGCTGCTCCATTGTCTCCTTGCCGATCACAGATTGGAAGTTGCGCACCATCGTTGGATAAGGATGGGGGCCAACTACTGATCCGATGATGTAATACGTCGACTTTACATTGGTTACCCAATCCCTGAGGGCTTCGTTGGTCGCATCCTTCAAGGTCTTGCTGCCTGATGACACCGGTTTAACCTCAGCTCCCAGCAGCCTCATGCGGAAGACGTTGAGCTCTTGACGGCGGACATCTTCTTCCCCCATGTAGATTTCACAAGCAAGACCAAACATCGCGGCAACGGTGGCCGTTGCCACTCCGTGTTGGCCGGCACCTGTTTCCGCGATGATCCTCTTCTTTCCCATGCGGCGAGCAAGCAGAGCTTGTCCCAAGGTGTTGTTGATCTTATGGGCTCCAGTGTGATTCAAATCCTCCCGCTTGAGATAAATGGCTGCCCCCCCCAAGTGCTCTGTCAAACGCTTTGCCAGGTACAAAGGGGTAGGCCGTCCTGAATATTGCTGCAGGTAATAGTTCAACTCTTCATGGAAGGCGGGATCCGCAGCTGCTTGTTCATAGGCCTGCTCCAACTCCCCTAGGGCGACCATCAGGGTTTCGGGAACGAATTGTCCTCCGTAGACACCGAAGTGTCCGTTGCTGTCAGACATGATATCCTTCACTCCTCCAGTCAAGTTGCGTGTTATCTCCGGTTTCTGGCTGCTGTTGTGTCAGTTTCTCGTGTATCGAACAATCGCCGCTTCCTTGAGTAAAGCTTGGACGACTTCTGCACCTAGATCATCTCAGCTCCTCTCGCCATCCCCATAAAAACAAAACCAGGCGCATTGAGCCTGGTTCATGGAAGCAATGCTTCCCCCGTCTCAGGGATACTTTTTCCTCAGCTCAAGCTCAGCTCAACTCTGTCCATAGAATCCTCATCCACAGTATAATAGCAATGACTTTCCCCTGTCAAGGACCCTTGGGCGCCGCAAATAAAACAATAACCTGCGCTGAGGCTTTGTCGCCTTACTTCAAGGGGCCCACAGGCCAAACCCCGGCGAAATCCTTCTTGAAGACCACATCTCCTTCCCCATATGTAGCCTAGAAGAATCATAACAATGATGCTGATGGTTAGTATTTCTGGGCTCAAGTACAAGCCTATTCGTCCTCTCTGAAGGTCTTGCCCGTCAGGGTGAGAACAGGGGGAACGGCGAGGAATACCAAGATAGCCTGCAAGGGGTCTAGTAGAGCCCCTATTGACATGGATATGGCTAGAAGCAATAGACACTCGGTATGTCCCCAAGTTCGCACCAGGTTCGTTCTTCCCCAACGGGCATCCTTAGCCAGGTCAGCAAAGTCATCGTAAAGCTGCACCGCGGCTAGGATGGCCGTCGATGCCAGCAAAGTCTCCCACCCAACAGATATAAGCCCGATCCCGAGAACGATGAGGGACTCTTCCCAGCCTCTTAGTTTTGAGGCCAGCGGCCTTGTTTCATCCCCGGCCATCCCTAAGATATAAGCGGCGAAAAACAAGGAGCAAGCCGTTTTGGCTTCTAAGGCCGCGGCTACAGCCAACGCCAGGAGGGAATAAGCGATGGTTCCCCGTTGGAAATAGTTGGCCAGGCCCTTTGTATCCTTTGGTTCATCGAGATAATCATCCATAAGCTTAATGGCCAGGCCTACCAGCAGTATGCATAAATACTTGGCAAGGACGCTAGATACGGCGCTGGACAAACTGTTTCACCACCTTGAATCCTTGCTGGTACAGGGCAGAAATCGGTACGATTTGATGACCGGCAAATTCCCGCGTGATGATATCCAATCCTTCCTTGGCCTCAGGCAGGTCGATTTTATTCGCCAAGATCAGGTACCCGTCTCTGAGCTGTCCAAACTGGGCAACCTGGTAGTCCACCTCACCTAGGGCCTCTACTGCCCCAGCCGCCTTCACCCGCGATGCATCGATGATATGGAGAATAAGGTGGGCATCCCTCACCGCAGCTAGGGTTTGAGCCATCGCCCGCCGGATATCTTTCTGTTCTGGTATGCCTTCAACCAGCCCACTAGTGTCGATGAGCTGGATGCGCTTAGCCCCCTTTCTTGCCGGCAGCGGCACAACTAGCTGCTGCAGGTTGCGGGTGTGATGGGGTTTGGAGCTGGTCAATTCCTGAATGGCTTCTTCACGATGAAAGGTTTTCCAGCTGGTGGTGTTGTTCTGGGGATGACGGAACATTAAGTGCAGGGGGTTTGCGCCGAGGTAGGCAGCGAAACTAAGGGCAAAGAGAGTCTTGCCAGCGTTTGGCTTGCCAATGATGATGCAGCGCTTCACTGCGTCCCCCGCCCTTCCAAATCCTGAGCCGTAATTAACATCAATTCCTCCCTGGTTGGTCTGGAAACGTTGACTAGGCGGACCGCTTGCTGCCGGATGGCCTTTTCCAAAATGTTGCGTACCAGGCGAGCATTGCCAAAATTGGCTTCGGAGCGGCTGATTCTCGTCTGAAGGATCCGCAGGAGCTTGGCTTTGGCCCCCGGAGAGAGTTTATACTGGCGTTCGGCGATGAACAACTCGGCAATTTGCAGAAGTTCATCAAGGGTGTAATCGATAAACTCGATGTGGATAGGAAATCGGGAGCGCAGTCCGGGATTTGTCTGAAGGAAGTATTCCATCTCCAGTCGGTAGCCGGCCAGGATGAGAATGAACTGATCCTTGTGGTCCTCCATGGCCTTTACCAAGGTATCAATGGCTTCCTTACCAAAATCCTTTTCGCCGCCTCGAGCTAGGGAATAGGCCTCATCAATGAACAGAATGCCTCCAAGGGCTTTTCGCACCTGCTCCCTGGTCTTCAACGCCGTATGACCGATATACTCACCGACCAAGTCTGCACGCTCCACTTCTACTAGATGCCCCTTGGGGAGCAGGGCCATTTCATGGAGTATCTTCCCCAAGATTCGGGCAACGGTCGTCTTGCCGGTCCCTGGATTTCCCTTGAAAATCATATGCAGCACGGTCGGCTCGGTATTCAAACCTTCCTGACGGCGACGATTTTGAATCTCGACAAAGGCCAGGACTTCCCTGACCAACCCCTTGACCTCGTTAAGCCCCACAAGGAGATTCAACTGCGCCAAGGTTTGGCGCAATGCCTCGGGGTTTACCGGAGGTGGTGCGGCCTTTTCCTTGGCTGCGACTCCCGCGGTCCTTGTCTGCCTAAGCAGACGAAGGGCGTCGGCCGTCGACAGTTTACCTTCGGAAAGAAACCGCAGAACCTCGTCGTGATTTGCTGGATGAACACGATCCCCCATCTTGTCACCTGCCTAGGACCTTTCTACCTTAGTATTGTACGTTGAAAGGCCGCCAGGTGTGACAATCAGTTACTTCTGGTCCAATCGGAGGATGGATTTCATCCGGGCTAGCAGGGTGTGGCGACGAATCTCACCAGCCACCTCCGTGGGCAGGTTGCTTACGGTTCTAAGCAGGACTTCATGCAAGTCCGATTGTTGACGGAGAATCTCGAGGGTCTCCCTCGCCACCGCATTGTAAATGTTCAGGGTTTGGGCATGCTGTTCCAGGGCTGCTGCCAGTTCTGCAGCCGAATCCTCGGAAAGCCCGTGATCTCTTGCCACCGCCAAATCCCTAACGTCGACGGTCCTTTGATAGGACTGCTCCAGGCGGGCTGTGACCTGGTCCGTTTCCAAACCTTCTCCGAAGTACTGGGAGATCTTGAGCAGGATCGGTTTTGCCTCCTGTCTAAACCGACGTTTGCGACCTTGACCCGCCGATGGAATGAACTCACTGAATTGCCTGGTATAACGGCGCAGGGTGCTTTCCGGAATGTTTAGCTCAGCACTCAACCGGCTAATCGTATACAAATCACCACTATCCATTGGATTTGCCCTCCTCGGAATATTCATGGCAAACCCCGGGCAACAGCCGCGCCATGTCCACCACCACTCCACCAGGGATTGCCATCTATTAGATTTCCAATTCTAGCGGGCTTTCCCAAATTCCTGCCAAAGTATACAGAAAATAATAGTCTTATTTGGCCAATAACCTGGACATCTCTTTGCTGATGGTTGTCGTGATCTGTGTGGCGGTTTTTTCGCTGAGGTTGAACCACCGGATGCGGCGGTCCCGGCGGAACCAGGTGAGCTGCCGTTTGGCATAACGGCGGGTATCCCGTTTCAACAGCTCGATGGACTCCTCTAAGGTCCGGATCCCTTGAAGATAAGCTAGGATTTCCTTATACCCCAGTGCCTGAAGAGCTGTCTTGCCCTCTGCATACCCCATCTCCATGAGACCTTTGACTTCATCGACAAGGCCGGCGAAGATCATTTCATCCACCCGTAGATTAACGCGTTGATAAAGCTCAGACCGGTCCCTAGTAAGGCCATACATATGAAGATCATAGGGTGGTTTTTGCCGTGGTTCGTCCGCCAAGTGCTCGGACATGGGACGACCGGTACAGTGGGAAATCTCCAAGGCGCGGATGACTCGGCGCAAGTTGTTGGGATGGAGGCGGGAGGCTGTCTCGGGATCCACCTGTTGGAGCAATCGGTGCACAGCTTCGGGACCCTCCTCTCGGGCCATCGCCTGGAGTTGCGCCCTGTACTGCTTGTCGTAAGGGCGAGGGGGAAAATTCAGGCCGTCTACAACTGCCTGAACATAAAGGCCTGTTCCTCCGGTCAGGATCGGCAGATTACCGCGGCGGTGGATGCTTGCAATGGCATCCCAAGCCAACCTTTGGTAGCGGGCTACACTAAAGGATTCATTGGGCAGACAAATGTCCAGTAAATGATGGGGAATTTGCCTGCGCTCTTTCGGGGTGGGTTTGGCCGTGCCGATATCCATGAACTTGTATACCTGCATCGAGTCCGCGGAGACAATCTCCCCGTCCAACTCCGCTGCCAGCCTAAGAGATAGCTGGGTTTTTCCCACCGCTGTTGGACCGACCAGAACCAACAGAGGATCTTCGGACAAGTCGCTTCACTCCTATCGACCGAATCGGGTTTCCAGTTCGCCGCGGGAATAACGCAGGATCGTGGGGCGACCATGGGGACAAGTACCGAAGCAGTCGACCTGGAATAGATCCTTGACCAAGGTTTCCATTTCCTGCAAAGCCAGCTGATCCCCGTACTTCACTGCCCCATGGCAGGCCAGGGTAATCAGTAATGCCTCCTCCGGCGAGCTTCCTGCTAATGCTTCTGTTATCTGGACCAGCAGCTTGGGCCAGTTGCCCCCTGAAGCAAGGATTGTGGGTACATGGCGCAAGATGAAGGACGCGCCCCCGAAGCCCTCCAAACCCACTCCCCAGCTGCGGAGCAGTTCCCGGTTGGTCTCAATCAGATGGGCCTGCTCCGGGGTAGCATCAAGGGTGACCGGCAGGAGCAGTTCTTGGATGGCCCCCTCCTTCTCTTGGCGGCGCAGCCGCTCGTAGAGAATCCGTTCGTGGGCAGCGTGTTGATCGATGATGAGCATCTCATCGGGGGTTTGGACGATAATAAACCCTTGAAAGACTTGGCCGATGACCCGCATGGCTTGGGGCTTAGTTGTGACATATGGGCTTTGGGGCTCCCGCAGGGGCTCTGCCTGCATGATGGCCGGTTCGAAAGTCCATTGGGCTTGATTTCGCTTTGGTTCCGAGGTCATGACCCAGGTCCGGTTGACCTCCGTTTGTCCCAGGGCCCGTCGTCCCGCAAGGAGAAGGCTCTTGTAAACCATGCTGTCATCTTGAAATCTAACCTCGCTCTTGGCCGGATGAACATTGACATCCACAAATGCTGGATCGAGTTGGAGCTGAACTACCGCCACGGGAAAACGTCTGGTCATCAGCAGAGAACCGTAAGAACGCTCAAGCGCGCTGGTTAACATACGACTTTCGATCCAGCGGCCATTAACGATGAACACCTGGTGGGTGCGCTGACCCCTGGCTAGTTCCGGACGCCCGATGTACCCTGTGATAGTCCCTGGGGGAAGTTGGCCCCGAATCGGCAGCATGCCACCGGCTAAGTCGCCACCGAAGACGGCCTGCAAAGCCAGTAAAATGTCGCCATCACCCGGTGTACTTAGGATCTCTTCCTTGTCGGACAGCAAACGCATGGCGACATGGGGGTTGGCCAAAGCCAAACGTCCCACGGCATCGATGATGTAGCGTTTTTCGGCACCGGGGCTCTTTAGAAACTTCTTCCTGGCGGGGGTATTGTAAAACAGATCTTTGACGATTATATTCGTTCCTACAGGACATCCTGCCCTCTCATGGGCGAGAATCTGCCCCCCCTCAATACGCACATAGGCTCCAGTTGGCTCATCCTGAGGACGAGAGTAGATTTCAATGCGGGCCACCGCGGCAATGCTGGCTAGGGCTTCGCCGCGGAATCCTAACGTACGGATTGACCTTAAATCAGAGTCAGAGCTGATCTTGCTGGTGGCATGGCGCAAAAAGGCCAAGGGGAGATCCTTGGCATCTATTCCCCTCCCATCATCACTCACCCGGATGTAAGCCACCCCCGCGTCCCTTATTTCCACAAGGAGGCGGCGACCGTTGGCGTCGATGGCGTTTTCGATCAGCTCTTTGACCACCGAAGCCGGCCTTTCAATGACTTCGCCTGCGGCAATCTTGTTGGCCACATTTTCATCGAGGATCCGGATGGTCATCCCTTATTGCCCCCTTTTAACTGTCCTTGCCAGGCAGCTAGTTTCATCAAGGCTTGGAGGGG
>JAAZLZ010000026.1 GCA_012799075.1 Bacillota bacterium | reverse complement strand
GGTGGTGGTTGTCTTGCCCGCATCGATATGGGCCATGATACCTATGTTGCGAATCTTGTCAAGGGCAAATTCCCTGGCCACTTTGTTCCCTCCTGTAGAGTGTAAACCGGACTGGATAACCAGTTCCCTTTACCAACGGTAGTGTGCGAAGGCCTTGTTGGCCTCGGCCATGCGATGGGTTTCTTCCCGTCTTCGTACGGCCCCGCCAGTACCATTGGCTGCATCCATCAATTCTCCTGCTAGTCTTTCCGCCATTGTATTTTCTCCCCTAGCCCGGGCGTACCGGACCAGCCAGCGTAGTCCCAAGGACACCCGTCGTTCGGGCCTGACTTCGACCGGCACCTGGTAGGTTGCACCGCCCACCCGCCTGGGTTTAACCTCCAAGACAGGCATGATGTTTTTAAGGGCTTGGTCCAAAACCTCAACGGGCTCCTTGCCCATCTTCTCGCCCACGGTCTCTAGGGATTGGTACACAATCGCTTCGGATAAGCTTTTCTTTCCGTCCAACATGATGCTGTTGACCAGCTCGGTCACTAGTACGCTGCCGTAGACAGCATCGGGTGTAGTTTCTCGTTTCGGTATATTACCCCTGCGCGGCATCCACGTCCCTCCTTTTCAGCTTACTTGGGCCGCTTGGCACCATACTTGGAGCGACCCTGCCGGCGATCGGCCACGCCCGCCGCATCCAGGGTGCCACGAACTACGTGGTACCGCACGCCAGGCAAGTCTTTCACCCTGCCGCCCCTAATCAACACCACCGAGTGTTCCTGCAGGTTATGGCCTTCCCCGGGGATGTAGCTGGTGACCTCAATACCATTGGTCAAACGCACCCTGGCCACTTTCCGCAGTGCGGAATTAGGCTTCTTGGGGGTAATCGCCGATACCCTGACACAAACACCCCTCTTTTGTGGGGAGCCTTCTGTCCTTAGTGTCTGCCCTTTTAGGGTGTTTTGAATGTATTGCAGGGCAGGTGCACCGCTTTTCTTGCGAATGGGTCTTCTGCCTTTACGGATTAGCTGATTGATAGTTGGCATCCTCATACCTCCCTTCTGCCTTGAACATTTCTTATTTCAATACTGCAGCAGAAGCTGCCCCCACATCGATGCCACAAGCTTCCCCTAGTTCCCGCATCGAATCTATATAGACCAATTCAATGCCTTCGGCAGTGCAAGACTCGATGATGGGTTCGATGACCCACCCTGCCGCATCCCTGGCCACATAGACCACAACGGCCGCCCCTTCTTCTATTGCTTTGACAGTCTGCTTACTGCCTACCGCACGCTTTCTCGTCGCCCGTATCCTTGCGGGCATGGCGGGCACCTCCTTGAAAAGGCGAGCCCTGGCACCACGCACCCTGAAATTGTAACACCCCTAACCCGGTGTGTCAAGAAAGGCACCAGGGCATCCACTAATTTACTTCCACCGTTGCTGCTTCTTCGACTGCTTCGGCACTGTCGATGGCGGGATAAACCGCCTCTTCCACCGGATAAACCTTGATGTTGCGATAACGGGACATGCCCGTGCCGGCAGGGATCAGCTTGCCGATGATGACGTTTTCCTTAAGCCCCAGCAAAGGATCGGTCTTGCCTTTGATGGAAGCATCGGTGAGCACCCGAGTCGTCTCCTGGAAAGATGCCGCCGAAAGGAAGCTGTCTGTGGCCAGGGAAGCCTTGGTAATCCCCAACAGGGCCGGTTGGGCCACTGCGGGCCTGCCGCCATTTTGGACTACCCGGGCATTTTCTTCTTCCAGTTCGAACAGATCCACCAGTCCACCGGGCAAAAGCTCAGTATCCCCTGGATCCTCAACCTTCACCTTGCGCATCATCTGGCGGACAACGACTTCAATGTGCTTGTCGTTGATGTCAACCCCTTGGGACCGGTAGACCTCCTGGACCTCTTGGACCAGATACAGCTGTACGCCCCGGACTCCCTTCACCCGCAGGATGTCATGGGGATTGATGGGACCTTCAGTGATCCGGTCGCCCACGGACAAGGCTGCTCCGTCGCGGATCCGCAGCCGAGCCCCGTAGGGGATATTGTAAGTCTTCTCCTCATCTTCACCCTTGACGACGACTTTACGCACGCCCTTGCTTTCCACGAACTGGGCAACACCGTCGATATCGGTGATGATGGCCTCGCCCTTGGGTTTGCGGGCTTCAAAGAGCTCCTCCACCCGGGGCAGACCCGCGGTAATGTCTTCCCCGGCCACCCCGCCGGTATGGAAGGTGCGCATGGTCAGCTGGGTGCCAGGTTCACCGATGGACTGGGCAGCGATAATCCCGACTGCCTCGCCAACCTCCACCGGACGGCCTGTGGCCAGGTTCCGACCATAACAGGTCACGCACACCCCATAGCGGGTGCGGCAGGTGAGGCCTGAGCGCATCTTCACTCCTTCAATGCCGGCTTCTTCAATCATAGCCGCCATTTCCTCGTCGATGAGCTGATTGCGTTCGACAAGGACCTGCCCTGTTTTGGGATGCTTGACGGTTTCAGCGGCCACCCGGCCTGCCAAACGCTCCCTTAAGGGTTCGATGATCTCTTCCACGCCGCCGCTAATCTCCTTCAACGCGGTGATCATGATGCCGTCTTCCGTGCCGCAGTCGTGCTCCCGGACGATGACGTCCTGGCACACGTCCACCAGACGACGGGTCAGGTACCCTGAATCCGCGGTCCGCAGGGCAGTGTCGGCCAGACCCTTCCGGGTGCCGTGGGTGGAAATGAAGTACTCAAGGACGGTCAAGCCTTCCCTGAAGTTGCCCTTAATGGGAATCTCGATGGTCTTGCCCGTCGGGTCAGTCACCAGGCCCCGCATGCCGGCCAGCTGGCTCAGCTGGGACTCGTTGCCCCGAGCTCCGGAAGTGGCCATCATGTAGACAGGATTGAAACTGTCCATTCCTTCGATCATCTTGGCGGTGATTTCTTCTTTGGCCTTTGTCCAAATGTCGCAGGTCCGCTGGTACCGCTCCTCGGAGGTCAAAAGTCCCCGCCGGTGCTGCTGTTCGACCAGCTCCACCTGCTTTTCCGCATCCGCCACGATTTTCTTCTTTTCCGAAGGAATAGTCACATCGGTGATGCCCACCGTGGTGCCGGAGCGAGTGGAGAACTTAAAGCCCAGGTTCTTGATATCGTCCAACACCCGGGCCGTATGGGTGTTCCCGTATTTGCGGAACAGCCGGTCCACGATCCGGCCCAGCTCCCTCCGGTCGACGACCTTGTTGTAAAAGCCCAGCTCATCGGGGATGATCTCGTTGAAGAAGACGCGCCCCGGGGTCGTCTCGATCAGCTTGCCCTTCAAGCGGACCTTGATCTTGGCATGAAGTTCCACATAGCCCTTATCATAGGCCATGTGCACCTCATTGACATCGGCGAAGACCTTCCCTTCGCCCTCGGCCCCATCCCGGATCTGGGTCAGATAGTACATCCCGATGACCATGTCCTGGGTGGGGGTGGTGACCGGTCGGCCGCTTGCAGGCAGCAGTAGGTTATGGACGGAGAGCATCAAGGTCCGGGCCTCCGCTTGGGCCTCCGCGGACAAGGGGACATGGACCGCCATCTGGTCTCCGTCAAAGTCAGCATTGTAGGCGGCGCAAACCAGGGGATGGATCTGGATGGCCCTGCCCTCAACTAGGACCGGCTCGAAGGCCTGGATCCCGAGTCGGTGCAAGGTAGGCGCCCGGTTGAGCATGACCGGGTGGTCCTTGATTACTTCTTCTAAGACATCCCAAACCTCCGGCCGCACCCGTTCGACCATCCGCTTGGCGCTTTTGATGTTGTGGGCAAACCCCTTATCCACCAGCTTCTTCATGACAAAGGGCTTAAACAGCTCCAGGACCATCTCCCGCGGTAGACCGCATTGGTGCATCTTCAGCTGGGGACCAACCACGATCACCGACCGACCCGAGTAGTCCACCCGCTTGCCCAAGAGGTTCTGGCGGAACCGGCCTTGTTTTCCTTTCAGCATATCGCTTAAGGACTTCAGCGGCCTGTTGCCCGGACCGGTTACCGGTCGGCCCCGGCGGCCGTTATCGATTAGGGCGTCAACGGCCTCATGGAGCATGCGCTTCTCGTTGCGGACGATGATATCGGGGGCGCCAAGCTCTAACAGGCGCTTCAGCCGATTATTGCGATTGATCACCCGGCGGTAAAGGTCGTTGAGATCGGAGGTGGCAAACCGACCGCCGTCGAGCTGCACCATGGGCCTGAGCTCCGGAGGAATCACAGGGATGACATCGAGAATCATCCACTCGGGCTTATTCCCCGATTTGCGGAGGCCCTCAACTACCTCGAGCCTTCGCAAGGCCCTATTTCTTCGTTGACCGCCGGAGCTTTCGATTTCCTCCCGCAGCTCCCGGGCCATCTCATCCAAATCCAGCTCTTCCAACAGTTTCTTGACTGTTTCGGCGCCCATGCCCGCTTTGAACTCATCACCGTATTTATCCCGGTACTCCCGGTATTCAGCCTCATTGAGAAGCTGCTTTTTCGTCAGCGGTGTATCCCCCGGATCGACAACTACATATGATGCGAAATAAAGGACTCGCTCCAAGGTCCGGGGTGACATGTCCAAGATATGTCCCATGCGGCTGGGAATCCCCTTGAAATACCAGATATGGGATACCGCCGCCGCCAGTTCGATGTGTCCCATCCGCTCCCGGCGCACCTTGGCCCTGGTCACTTCGACGCCGCAGCGGTCACAAACGATGCCCTTGTAGCGCACCCGCTTGTACTTGCCGCAGTGGCACTCCCAGTCCCGGGAAGGTCCGAAGATCTTCTCACAGAAGAGACCTTCCCGCTCCGGCTTCAAGGTGCGGTAATTAATGGTCTCCGGTTTTTTGACCTCGCCGCTGGACCAAGCTCTGATCTGCTCCGGCGATGCCAATCCGATTCGAATCCGGTCGAAGTTGTTAGCGTCCAACAAGGGTCGTTCCCCCTTCTACCCGTTTTAGACCTACAACCGGCCGGGACCCTTGGGCCCCCGGCAGCCATCATCAAACATCTTCTTCGTCGTCGACCAGATCCTCATCCAGTTCCAAGTCCTCCTCTTCATCCCCAAAAACATCCTCTTCGTCCCGCTCCTCATCATCCAAATCAGAGGATTCATCCTCCTCCATTAGTTCTTCTTCATCCCGGCCGTGAATATCGATGCCGAGCTCTCGGGCCATCTCGCTGATGTCTTCCTCTTCGTCCTTGATTTCAACCTCATCGGCCTCTTCGGTCAGGACCCGCACATCCAAAGCAAGGCTTTGCAGCTCCTTGATCAAGACCTTGAAGGACTCGGGCACACCAGGTTCGGGGATGTTCTCCCCCTTGACGATGGCCTCGTAAGTTTTCACCCGGCCAACCACATCATCGGATTTGACCGTGAGGATCTCCTGGAGGGTATAGCCAGCACCATAGGCCTCCAGGGCCCACACTTCCATTTCGCCAAAGCGCTGACCGCCGAACTGGGCCTTGCCCCCTAAAGGCTGTTGGGTGACCAGGGAGTAAGGACCTGTAGACCGGGCATGGATCTTATCATCCACCAGGTGGGCCAGCTTGAGCATGTAGATATAACCCACCGTCACCCGTTCATCGAAGGGTTCTCCCGTCCGCCCGTCATAAAGGACGGTCTTGCCGTCCCCGGGCAAACGGGCCTTTTTGAGGGTCTTAAGGACCTCCATTTCCGTTGCCCCGTCGAAGACGGGGGTGGCCATATGCAGTCCGAGGGCCTTCGCTGCCCAGCCCAGGTGGGTCTCAAGCACCTGTCCCAGGTTCATCCGGGAGGGCACCCCCAAGGGGTTGAGCACAATCTCCACCGGCATCCCATCGGACAGGAAAGGCATATCCTCCTGGGGCAGAATCTTGGCGATGACGCCCTTGTTGCCATGGCGGCCCGCCATTTTGTCCCCTTCGGAAACCTTTTTCTTCTGGGCCACGTAGACCCGGACCAGGCGATTTACGCCTGGGGAGAGTTCATCCCCGGCATCCCGTTCGAAAACCTTCACATCGACGACGATGCCCGACTCGCCATGGGGCACCTTCAGGGAAGTATCCCGGACCTCCCTGGCTTTCTCGCCGAAAATAGCCCGGAGAAGCCGCTCTTCCGCGGTCAGCTCCGTCTCCCCTTTGGGGGTGACCTTCCCAACTAGGATGTCCCCAGGACGGACTTCGGCGCCGATGCGGATAATCCCCATCTCGTCCAAATCCTTCAAGACATCCTCCCCCACGTTGGGGATATCCCGGGTGATTTCTTCCGGTCCCAACTTGGTATCCCGGGCCTGACATTCATACTCTTCTATATGGATGGAAGTAAAAACATCATTCTTAACTAGTTCTTCGCTGATAAGGATGGCATCCTCGTAATTGTACCCCTCCCAGGGCATGAAGGCCACAAGGACGTTGCGTCCCAAGGCCAGCTCCCCCTGATCCGTCGAGGGTCCATCGGCGAGCAGCTCGCCTTCTTCAACCCGTTGGCCGGGGGTCACCCGGGGCCTTTGGTTGATGCAGGTGCCCTGGTTGGAACGGATAAACTTCAGCAAATGATACGTATCCACATCCCCATCTTCCCTGCGGACCCGGATCTCATCCGCGGTGACCTTCTCCACCGTCCCCGGATGCCTGGCCACAACACATACACCAGAATCAATGGCCGCTTTGTACTCCATCCCCGTTCCAACGAATGGGGCTTCCGCCTTGAGAAGGGGAACGGCCTGCCGCTGCATGTTGGCCCCCATCAAGGCCCGGCTGGCATCGTCATTTTCCAGGAAAGGAATCAGAGCAGTGGCGATGCTCACAATCTGCTTGGGAGAAACATCGACAAAGTCCACCTCTTCCACGGGCACAATGAGAATTTGGTCTTTGTAGCGGGCCGCCACCCGGTTCTTGACAAATCTCCCCTCATCATCAAGGACTTCATTGGCCTGGGCCACCACGTAGTTGTCCTCTTCGTCCGCGGTGAGGTAGACGATCTCGTCGGTCACATGACCATCCTCCACCCGGCGATAGGGGGTCTCGATGAACCCGTATTCATTGATCCGGGCATAGGTGCACAAAGATCCGATGAGCCCAATGTTGGGGCCCTCCGGGGTCTCAATGGGACACATCCTCCCATAGTGGGAATGGTGCACATCCCGGACTTCAAAGCCTGCCCGCTCCCGGCTCAGTCCCCCGGGACCCAAAGCACTCAGCCTTCGCTTGTGGGTCAGCTCGGCCAGGGGGTTGGTCTGATCCATGAACTGGGACAACTGGCTTGAGCCAAAGAACTCTTTGATGGCCGCAACCACAGGGCGGATGTTAATCAAGGCTTGGGGAGTAATAATGTCCACGTCCTGGATGGTCATCCGCTCCCTGACCACCCGCTCCATCCGGGAAAGGCCGATCCGGAATTGATTCTGGAGCAGCTCGCCCACGGCTTTCAAGCGCCGGTTGCCCAAATGATCGATATCATCGACGCTTCCGATGCCGTGGATGAGGTTGCTGATGTAGTTCACCACGGCAACCACATCCTCGGGAGTGATGGTCTTGCCTTCCGGGCGGGCGTTGCTTAGAACCTTAACCGGGCTTCCCCCGTCCCGTCCCCGAAGGAGAACCATGGGCACCCCCGCGGCCTCCAGCTTCATGACCAGCCGTCGATCCAAGCGAGTGCCTTCGGCAGCCAAAATCTCCCCTGTCTCAGGATGGGCCGCCGGGGCTTCCAAAACCCCACCGACGATCCGCTCCCCGAGGCGCAGCTTCTTATTTAGTTTATAGCGGCCCACGGGAGCCAGATCATATCGTCTAGGATCATAAAATAGACTTTCAAACAAGCCCCGAGCACTTTCCGGAGTCGGCGGCTCGCCGGGCCGCAGCCTCTTATAGACTTCGATTAGAGCCTCTTCTTCGGTACTAGCCGTATCCCGCTCAATAGTATTGCGCAGGACAACATCTTCTCCAAAGGCCTCCATCAACTTTTGATTCGTGCCCAACCCCATGGCCCGCAGCAAAACCGTCGCGGGAATCTTGCGGGTGCGATCGACACGAACGTTGATGACATCGTTGACATCCGTTTCAAACTCTAACCAGGCGCCTCGGTTAGGAATTATGCTGGCTTGGTAAAGGTATTTCCCGCTGGTATGGCGCTCCCGGCTGAAGTAAACCCCGGGCGAGCGAACCAGCTGGCTGACCACAACCCGTTCCGCTCCATTAATAATGAAGGTTCCCTGCTCCGTCATCAAGGGGAAATCCCCCATGAAGACTTCCTGCTCCTTGACTTCACCGGTTTCCTTATTGATCAAGCGCACTCGCGCCTTCATCGGAGCAGCATAAGTTACGTCTCGATCTTTACATTCTTCGACCTCGTATTTAGGCTCCCCAAAGGCGAAATCAATAAACTCAAGGACCAGGTTTCCAGTAAAATCTTGAATTGGTGAGACATCTCGAAAGGTTTCCGCTACTCCCTCTTCCAGGAACCACTTGTAAGAGCGGCGCTGGATCTCGATCAGATCCGGCATGTCCAAAATCTCTTTAATCTTGCCGAAATTGTACCTTTCCCTTTTTGCCACAGCATAAGAAACGGCCACCTGGCATCACCCCTCTATCCAGTTTGTGAGCCACTCCACCCACAGCGCCGTTAACATGACGAAAAGCAAGGCCTACAAGAGCCTCTTATAAGCCTCGCTTCCACAATTATCTAGGGCACGGGAATGTGTCACAACATATATTATTTGTCACCCTACTGGTAGTTATACCCTGATGCATCGGGTTGATCACTCATTGGGCAGGGACTCCCTCTTCACAACCTCCCGTTGCCGCCACCCAGCTCCACCAAAGACTATTGGCCTGCAAGCAAGGCCTCAAACACAATATTTCATGAGACACTGTTTAATGATACCATGGGCTCTAAAGACTGTCAACAAAAATTGACCGGGCAACCCCGCGCAAATACCCATGGAATGGAGCATTTCCCCCAGGATTTGCCATTATTCCCGTCCCACCGGACTTTGCCAAATTGTAGGATGCGGGGAGAAAACTCCCCGCCCCGACTTATTTGATTTCGACGGTTGCTCCTGCTTCTTCCAGCTTGCCCTTGATGTCTTCGGCTTCTTCCTTGCTGACCCCTTCCTTGACGGCCTTGGGGGCAGCGTCCACAACTTCCTTGGCTTCCTTCAGACCAAGGCCGGTGATCTCCCGAACCACCTTGATGACCTGGATCTTCTTATCACCGATGCTGGCCAAGACCACATCGAACTCGGTCTGCTCTTCTTCTGCTTCCGCGGCAGGGGCGCCCGCTTGAGGCATGGCCATCGCCATCGGGGCTGCGGCGCTAACGCCGAACTTCTCCTCCATGGCCTTTACCAGCTCGGATAGTTCCAAAACCGTCATCTTTTCAATAGCTTCCAGGATTTCTTCTTTTGTCATCCTAATCTTCCTCCCTCAATTTGCTTTAAGCGCTTTCCCTCTGACGCCTCAGGGCATCGAGGGCATACACAAGACTGCGGATGTTGCCTTGCAGGACATTAACCAAACCGCTGATGGGAGCCTGCATACCCCCCACCACCCGCGCCAGGAGGATTTCCCGGCTAGGCAGTTCAGCCAGCTCACCTACTGCGGCAGCGTCAATGACTTGCCCATCCACGATTCCGCCTTTGATGGTGAGCAATCTGGATTCTTTGGCAAACCCGGCGATGATTCGGGCCGGAGCGACAGGGTCATCGTATCCAAAGGCAATCGCCGTAGGGCCCGCCAGATATTCACCAAGATCGGACAGTTCGGCTTTTTCCGCGGCGAGCTTGGTCAGGGTGTTTTTCACCACCCGGTATTCCACACCTTCCGCCCGAAGGCGTCGGCGAAGCTCGGTGATGCTTTTTACATTCAGCCCCCGGTAGTCGGTCACAACGGCCCCCTGGGCCTCACGGAGCTTTTCTGCGATCCTATCTACTTCTGCCACCTTTTCTGGTCTTGGCACAAGTTTCACCTCCTCCACAAGGGCATCTATGGATAAAAAATCGGCCCCCGTAGACGCGCGCGGAGACCTGCCTGCTCCAACCTCGGCCGGTGGGATCCAATCCCATTAAGGCTTGCGCCGCCTGCTGTCTACGGTCATGGACTATTCCCTTGTAACCCTCTATTTTTCTGTTAAGGCCGCCACCACTTCCTGGGGCGAAACCTTAATCCCCGGCCCCATGGTGGATGCTATGGCGACCGACCTTAAGTAAGAACCCTTCGCGGCAGCGGGCCTGGCCTTGATGATGGCTTCCATCAGCGCCTTGAAATTCTCGATGAGCTGCTCTTCGGTGAAGGATGCCTTGCCAATGATCACATGGACGCCGGCCGACTTATCCACCCGGTATTCCACCTTGCCGGCTTTGAAATCCCGCACGGCCTTCCCCACATCAAAGGTGACGGTGCCCGTCTTCGGATTGGGCATCAGGCCCCGGGGACCCAGGATGCGTCCCAAGCGCCCAACGACGCTCATCATGTCGGGCGTGGCCACCGCGGCATCGAAATCAAGCCAGCCGCCCTGGATCTTCTCGGCGAGCTCTTCCGCTCCGACAAAGTCGGCTCCCGCCTCTTCGGCTTCCTTGGCCTTTTCGCCTTTGGCGAAGACGACCACCCGGACCTCTTTGCCGGTGCCATTGGGCAAAACAACGGTGCCCCGCACTTGTTGATCGGCGTGCCGGGGATCTACGCCCAGCTTCATGGCCACATCCACCGACTCGTCGAACTTAGCCGTAGCCGTCTGCTTAACCAGTTCGATGGCTTCCCGGGGAGTGTAGGCCTTCTCCCTGTCCACCAGCTTCAGTAATTCTTGATAACGCTTCCCCCGCACAGACATGTGCTTTCCTCCTTTGTGGTCAATCGGACAAAAGTCCTCCCACAATTAGTCCTTAGTCAACAACGACAATTCCCATGCTCCTGGCTGTGCCCTCGATGATGCGCATGGCCCCTTCCAGGCTGGTGGCATTCAGGTCGGGCATCTTCAACTCGGCAATTTCTTTCACCTTGTCCCTGGAGACCCGGGCCACCTTCTGCACATTGGGAGTCCCCGAGCCTTTCTCGATCCCCGCAGCCTTCTTCAGCAAAATGCTGGCTGGGGGCGTCTTCGTAATGAAGGTAAAGGATCTGTCTTCAAAGACGGTGATCTCCACGGGGATAATCATGCCAGCTTGGTTGGCTGTGCGTTCGTTGAATGTCTTGCAAAACTCCATGATGTTCACCCCGTGCTGACCCAGGGCAGGACCTACCGGAGGCGCCGGGTTGGCCTTCCCCGCGGGGACCTGGAGTTTGATGATCCCTGCTACTTTTTTCGCCACTATTCCCACCTCCCCGCCTTACATTCTCTCCACCTGACCGAAGTTCAACTCCATGGGTGTTTCCCGGCCGAACATGGACACGATGACTTTCAACTTGCCCCGCTCCATGTTTACTTCTTCAATGATGCCGGTAAAATTGACAAAGGGTCCTGAGATGACCTTGACCTCCTGCCCCACCTGATACGCGACCCGAGGCTTAGGTTCATCCTCGCCCACCTGTTTTAGGATCCCCTTCATTTCTTCATCTTTCAGGGGAATGGGTTTGCTCCCGGAACCGACAAAGCCGGTGACTCCCGGGGTGTTGCGCACAACATACCAGGAATCATCGCTCATAATCATATCCACCAGGACATACCCGGGGAACACTTTTCGCTTGACGACCTTTTTCTTGCCGTCCTTAAAGTCGATCTCCTCTTCGGTGGGCACCAGGACACGGAAGATCTTATCCTCCATCCCCATGGATTCCACACGGCGTTCCAGGTTCGCTTTGACCTTATTCTCATATCCGGAGTAGGTATGGATTACATACCACTGTCTTCCCTGTCCCATCACCAAAGGGGCCCCTAAGGGCCCCTCACCTCCCTATTTCATGAGTAATGCCAGTACCTGGGATATGAGGAAGT
>JAAZLZ010000025.1 GCA_012799075.1 Bacillota bacterium | reverse complement strand
GCATCTGGGCCAGAAGTTCATCGCCCTTGCGGAAAGCGATGGCCTGGAAGTAGTTCTCATTCAGCTCGATGAACTTGGGATCGGCGCAGGCTTTCTCGATAATATCCTGCAGAGTAGCCATGACCTCTGGGGGAGTACCCTTGGGAGCCCACAGATAATAGGTCAGACCGATGGCGTTGATGCCCAGCTCACCGAGGGCGGGCACATCAGGCAGCACCTTGACCCTTTGGTCGCCGCTGACAGCAAGATAGCGAACGGTGCCTTCCTGGAAGAAGTCCCAGCCCTCACCGATGGTCCCGGTGACTACATCCACCTGTTTGCCGGCCAAGGCAGCCCTTCGTTCCGCTCCGCCTTGATAGACCACTAGACGGATCTCAATCCCCAGTCCATCGGTCACTCCAGCGGTGGTGAAGTGGGTCGTGCCCCCAATGCCGCCGATAGCCCAGGTTATCTTCCCTGGCCTGTTCTTGGCATCCGCGGCCAGGTCCTCTAGGGTCTGTCAGGGGCTGGTCGCGTGGACCTGGATGGTATTCGGGGCCTCGGCTAGGCTAGCGATCGGATCTAGGGTTTCAAAGGTGCTCTTTTTCTGGACTCCGGTATGGAATGTGGACAGGGCCATGGTATGGAAAAAGAGCAGTGTGTGTCCATCCGGCTTGGACCTGACTACTTCCTCAATGCCCGTGTTGCCCGAAGCTCCCGGCATGTTCACTACGACAAAGGGCTGATCGCAGTAGTTTTTGGCCACCTCGGCAAAGGCCCGAGCCGTAACATCGGTGCTTCCCCCCGGCGCCATTGGCAAGACCAGCCTGATGGGCTCATTGGGAAAATCAGCGGCCATCGCTCCGGAAACAAGGGTGAAAACCATCAACAGAACAAGCAGTCCACGGGTTCTTTTCATCTTCCATCCCTCCTACATAATAATTAAGCGTTAGTAACCGGCACCTCCCGTCTGAGCAGATTTCTTCTGCTGCTTAAGGGCAAACCAGATGGAAAAGACGGCCAGGGCAAGGAGCAGGGCGGAAATGGGCCTGGTAAAGAAAGGCATCACATCTCCCCCCGATGTCATCAGCCCGACCCTCAGGTTAACCTCCATTAAGGGGCCAAGGATGAAGCCAAGGACCATCGGGCCCGTCGGAAACCCCTTTCTTTCCATCAGGTAGCCCAGGAGGCCAAAGCCGAAGGTCACCCAGATGTCGAAAACCCGGTTGTTAATGGCAAAGGCGCCTAGGGCACACATGACTAGGATGACCGGTAGCAGGATGTACTTAGGGATCTGGAGGACCTTGATAAATAAACGAATGGCACCTGTTTCAACGATGAACATGGCGATATTGGCGATGAAAAAGGCGATGATGACGCCGTACACAAAATGGGATTGATCCTTAAACAATAGGGGACCCGGCCGGAGGCCATGGATCATAAAGGCGCCGAGCAAAATCGCGGTGACGGCATCCCCCGGGATCCCCAGGGCGAGCATAGTGATCATGGCACCGCCCGTCATGGCGTTGTTGGCCGATTCGGAGGCAATCAGCCCTTCTTGATGGCCAGTGCCGAACTTCTCCGGGGTCTTGGAACTCTTCTTCGCCTGATCGTAGGCCAAGAGGGACGCGATGCTCCCGCCCACGCCGGGAAGGGCCCCGATAAACACTCCAATCAGGGTCGAACGAATGAAGTTGACCGTGGAGGCGGCCAGTTCCCCTAGGCTGGGCAGGAAGTTCTTCATCTCTTCCGGCTGGTAGACATAGGGGCTCTCCCTGGTCCTAGCTTCCAGAAGCACCTGGGAAATGGCCAACAGGCCCAATAAGGAGGCCGTCAAGTCAAAACCGACTTCCAGCTGATAGATCCCGAAGGTGTACCGGGGCAGACTATTGATCGGATCGGGGCCAATGGCCGTCAAGAGAACGCCCATGACCCCGGCTATCAGGCCTTTGACTAAAGAGCTGGAGGAAACGCTGACGACTACTGTAAGGCCGAAGACGGCCAAGGAGAAGTACTCAAAGGGACCGAACTTAAGGGCAAACCTGGCCAGCGTGGGGGCGATGGCAAGCAAGAGGATGCCACTTGCCGCACCACCGATAAAAGAGGCGGTGATCCCGATCCCAAGGGCCCGATCGGCCTTTCCCTCCCTGGCCATGGGGAAACCGTCAAAGGTCGTCGCAATCGAAGAAGGCGTTCCCGGTATCCCCAAGAGGATGGCGGAAATCAAACCGCCCGAGATCCCCCCGACGTAAACGCCAACAAGCATGGCGATCCCATTGATGGGCTCCATGTTAAACGTTAAAGGAAGCAGCAAAGCCACTCCCATGGTAGCCGTCAAGCCAGGAATGGCCCCCAGGATAATCCCTAGAACCACACCGCCCAGGATGAGAAGGATTGGCTGCCACTGAAGGATCAATTCCAAGCCGGCAACAAGTGCTGACACGCTGGTTCCCCCCTATACGAAGATTGAGCCCCGGGGAAGAAAAATTCCCATCAGGTTATGAAACACATAATAGATGATCAAGACTAGTCCAAGGGACAACAAGGCAAAACGGGGCAGCTTCTTGACCTCCCCACCGAGGACCGTCATGCAGCTGACCAAAAAAACGAAGGTGGCAGCCCGAAACCCAACCAACCTTAAAATCCCAACATAAATCAAGAGAAGCAGCAATACCACCGCGAAGGGAGATGATTGGGGAGCTTCCGCTGATGCCTCCTCGGCATCACCCTTCCGAGCGGATGCGATCAGGGCAATACTTAATACGCCAAGGCAGACTGCCATTATCTGGGGCATGAAGCCCGGTCCCACGATTTCGAACCGCGTTGGAGGAAACTGATAAGCATAAACAAAAATCACGATAGCTAAAAAAAGGAGGCATCCTCCTATCCAACGGTCACTGCCTTTTGAGCTGCTCAAGCTAAGGCACCCTCCTTTCTACTTGATGTAATACTTCTACGATTGCCTTTCCGATCCTTTATTGCCCTTCCTTGTAAACTCCTTGGAAACGAGGTATTTGTCACTAGGCATCATGATTTTCACCCCTAGTGAATAGGTTTTAGTGCATTGGGGGGATGATCATGCTCAACTTCCTGTGGCTGCTTTTGCTTGCTGGCGGCATC
>JAAZLZ010000310.1 GCA_012799075.1 Bacillota bacterium | reverse complement strand
GATCCAGCCGTCCCAATCCCTGGCCGGTTTTTCTACCAGGACGACTTCGTTGGCCAGGGACTCGGCTTCTTGGTAAATCCGAGCGACAACTTTGTCCCGCATGGCATCTTGACCGCAGGAAAGGTCCTGCGCCCGTTGGATAATCCGGTCCACGTCAACGCTCATGCAAACACCTCCCCGATGACCCTTTGCCGGGAGGGAGGGTCTGTCATCAGGTAGCGCCGCATGCCTTGGACCACCGTCTCGTCTCCTTCCAGAAGGCGCATGGCCAACCAGCGGCTGGCCATGTCATCGCCGACAATGCGCTTAATTTCCGGCAGGATCTGATAGACGGCTGCTTCCACATCCCCATCGTAGATAATCCGCGTGGGAGAGGGTCTAAGCTGCCCGCTTACCATCTTGCTCACGGTCTCTTTTAGAAGTTCTAGTCCCTCACCGCTCCGAGCCGATGCAGGCACCACGGGAATGCCCAGTCTCTCCTCCAGTCTGGCAAAATCGATCTTAATCATTTTTCGCCGGGCTTCGTCGATCAGGTTGATGCAAAGGATGACCAAGGGGGTTATCTCCACCACCTGCAGGAGCAGATTCAAGTTTCGCTCCAGGCAAGTGGCATCGGCCACAACAATGGTAGCCGCGGGTCGGCCAAAGTAGATGAAATCCCTGGCAATCTGCTCTTCGACTGAATTGACCAGGAGTGAATAGGTGCCCGGCAAGTCCACCAAGATCACTTCCTGCCCCCGATAGCGGTATTTTCCCCTCGCCTGTAGGACAGTTTTCCCTGGCCAATTGCCCGTGTGTTGATTGAGCCCCGTCAAGGCGTTAAAGACCGTCGTCTTGCCTGTATTGGGGTTTCCTGCCAACGCCACCACCGGGGAATCCACCTTATCCATACCGAATCTAAGCCAAGGATGCACCGATTGCCCCTTCATGGCTTTCCCCTCCGTTCACTGAACCAGTTGTATCTTCACCTGGGAAGCGGTGTCCAAGCGCAAGGCGATAACCGCCCCCCGGATGTTGAAAGCCACCGGATCCCCCCCGGGGCTTTGACGCAGGGCCTGAATCCTAGTCCCTGGGACTAGCCCCAAGTCCAACAGCCTTCTCCTGGTGAGCCCAGAACAAGTAATTGCGGCTACTTCTCCCATCTTACCCAAGGGCAGCTGGCTTAGAAGCACCTTGACCCCCCTCGAAGTGTGACCGGCACAACACCTTGATGGCCGGGCAACAGGTTTGTACTCAGCTACATATTATGAAGGCTGAAAGTCGATTGCTACCCGCAAAGGGAGGAACGTCGCAAGGCCACACGCAGGAACATCGCCAGGAGCTTCCAAGGGTGGATTGGGGAAAACACTCGGCAAAGGCGCGCCAGAAGGGATAGCTGCGGTTGCCATCGCGTCTAAAGGACATTGCCTCATATGGGGCGAAGGAGACTGGCAAGAGCCTCCGTGGAGGACTGTTATGCAGGCAGGTGAGCCCTTGTGGAAGGACAACTGGAGGTTTCCCCGGAATTTGCCGCGTTGTTGGATCGCCTCAAAGGACTGAAGGTCGAACTGGCCAAGTTGGTCTCCGACCGGGACCATTTGCTCACCGTTGTCAAACCCCACTTGGAGACCAAGTACT
>JAAZLZ010000309.1 GCA_012799075.1 Bacillota bacterium | reverse complement strand
TGATGTCATGGTAACGGGTGGACATGACGAGAAGATAACAGGGTGGTGACAACAAGGTCGCGGCTGGTGATTTTCAGACAATCTGTTGCCTGTCAAGATGCTGGGCACATCAAGGTTGGAAGGCGACGTTTGGTAAAGGCCAAGCTGCAGGCCGTCTTGCGCTAACCGGATTTTCTCTTATCGGGGTTACCTTAATGGGCAGATAATTGACTAGGTTGATACTAGCGGTCAACGCTTGAAGGCGAGGATAAGTCCGCATACCTTGGGTAGACAATGTCGCCCGGCAGGAGGCTGTTCTTGATACGGTCAATTACCTTGCCCGCTTGTGTTCGTTCCAGACCCGCAAGGAGCAGGAAGAACTGGTTCTCACTCCAGCGGCAGACCACATCTCCCTTACGCAGATTGTTCCTTAGGGACTCCTGTAGTTCATCCATGGCTTCGGGACTGCAGTTGGGAGGAGCAATGGTTAGACACTCCAAGAAGACAGGTTGGCCCTTTCGTTCTTGTCGTCGGTTTTCAAGTTCATAGAGGGCACGGAAAACGCCAGGTGTGCAAACTAGGGCACCCCTGGCTTCAGGCTGCAACAAGTTCGTGTCTGCATACCCGTGGGCTTGTTTGAGTTGGCGATACAGTTCCCGCATTTTCAAAGACGGTTGGATGCCGCATTCCCGGTAGAGGAGGGACGAAGCATACTCATAATGATGCTGTGCCTGGCTGGTCTTGCCTTCCGCCGCCAAGGCATCAATGTAATACTCGTGGAGTTCTTGACAGAAAGGCTCAACAAGAAAGCTGTCTGTACATATTTTGCGGAGTTCTTGATAGCGATGGGCATTTTTCAGGAGCCCACATAATTCAAGGACTCCATCGAGGTAGATGCGGCGATAGTAGTCGCGGACGACCATCGTCCATTCCTCATAAGGACAATGGGCCAAATAGTCCCCCTGATACAGGGCGAGACCCTGTTGATATGTGTTGATAGCCTCGGTTTGATCGATGTCGGCAAGTTGGTGGGACTCCTGGCAAAGACGTTGAAAAATTTCCACATCCAGCCAATAGTCCCCATTGACATTGAGGCCATAGGCTCCCTGAGAAGCAATGATATTGGTTGAGTTTTCCAATAGTCGACGCAAGCGGTAGATGATGGAGCGCAAAGCAGACTTAGGATTGGCAAGCTCCTCTTCGGGCCAAAGGGTTTCGATGAGTACTTCCGCAGGGATCATTTTCCCCCGATGGGTAATCAGATAGTTGAAAAGGGTCCATAACCGATGGGAACGTCCAAATTCCTCGGACAGAACCTTTGACCCACGCTTCACTAGGAACCTTCCCAAAGTAAAGACTTCCAGTTGCTGAGGTTGCACAGTCTCCTGCCCCCTTGCAGCCTAGGGTCACATGTTGTCGGGTGGTCAGCTCATTCATATAATCTTCTCAGGGCACCTCAATTCCTCCATAATCCCATCGACGTCGTGAGCATGTCTTGATTCGGGGAAAAAGAAAAGCCCCCCCTAAGAGGGAGGCCGCAGGAGCCCAGCAAATTAACTTAGCGGGGCAACCGCCTTGACCTTCATACTTATGCCAATCTTAGGACTTGGGGACTCCTTGCCAAAACGGTCCTGGATGCGTTTGGTTACCGTCGCACTCCCTTCAACGCTCGTTGACGGCAATAGCAATGCAAAATGGGTCTCATCCAACCTGCAGATCACATCACCGGTCCGCATACTAATGTTGGCCACCCTATTGATGATTTCCGCCGCCAGGTCTTCCAGCTCTTCCT
>JAAZLZ010000308.1 GCA_012799075.1 Bacillota bacterium | reverse complement strand
CCCTATTTACAGCTAGTTGGGGGAGAGGTACCCCTCGTGCCCTCGGGGCAGTTTACCATCGAGTCTGTTGCAGAAAGGCGGTCGGGGAAGGAGAAACTGCCTCCCCTCGGCCGCGTTGTTCCTCCCAAGGTGGACATGACAGCCATGATGACATCTGTCAAAGACCAAGGGGAGCGGAGCACCAGTACTGTTTTCGCCGCTCTGGCGGCCCTTGAGGCACTACCCCAGATTCCCGATGATTTGTCCGAGCAATATGCCTATTGGCGTTTTAAACTTATCGATGGACATCCGGGTGGAGGGCTGTCTGCCCATCAGGTTGGACACTATCTCAAAGGATTCCCCGTTTGCGAGGAACGTTATTGGCCGTACAATCCGAGGCCCGTGGGTGGGGTCGGCAAGACGGCGCTGCAAAAAAAGGCCCAGGATCCCCCGCCGCCCCTCGCGGTGCAGAATCGGATGGTGGGGGTGTGGGAATCCTACCATCTTGTTGATGAAGGACCAACAGGGAATACCAGCGCGAGGAATCTTCAATTCCTAAAGCGGGTGCTTGCTTCGGGATATCCCATTGTCACCAGCTTCCATGTAGCCGGACGGGATTGGGGTGGATCAGTGCAGCCCACAATCATCAAGGTCTATCGGGATGGCAAGAATCGTCCCCTGCCGAGCGTTGGCGGCCATGTGATGCTTCTTGTCGGTTACAACGACAAGGGCCGGTATTTCATCGCCAAGAATTCCTGGGGAAGGGATTGGGGCTACCGGGGTTTTGCCAGGATCAGCTACGAGTATGTGGAGACATATGCCAAGGACGGCTTTTTTGTCATTAGGCCCTCGAAATCCTTTTACTATAAGGTATCCCCCGAAGCTGGATATAGACAACGCTATGCCTTCCGTGTCAGCAACCCCGGGGAAATTCTCGTGGAGGTCAATATGATTGAGGGTTCCATGTCTTCTTTGGCCCTGATTCTAAATGGACCCCACCGATCTCATCTGCCCAACCCAAAAGCCTACTATGCCCGCGTTGATGGCGAGGCGAGCAAGGACAAACCCCTCATTTTACGGTATCAAGTCACCGATGGGGATCTTGCCCTTGGCGATGAGTTCACCATATCGGTTGCCGCCTTCAGCAAAACCGGGCGGGCCGGGGGATGGCTCAAGTTGGTGCACCCCTAGGCTCTACATGTGGGATTAGTGCCTTCTTGCAGGAATGAACTGAATGAATAGAGAAGGCAGACTCGGTACTCCATTGATTGCAGGAGGTGGATCGATGAACGGGGCGGAATGGTTGGTGCAGTCCCTGATCCAAAGGGGTGTCGAGTATGTGTTTGTCTTATGCGGCAATGGGCTGGGACCTTTTCTTGAAGCCTGTCATGGTTCGGAGCTTCAGCTCATTGATGTTCGGAACGAACAGGCTGCCTCCTACATGGCGGACTTATGGGGACGGATGACGGGGCGGCTGGGGGTAGTGGCGGTCAGTAGCGGTCCTGGCCACACAAATGCCCTGACGGGCTTGGCCAATGCTGCTTGGGATGGCGGTCCAATGCTCCTTCTAAGTGGTTGCAGCGATTGGTCAACCAAAGGACTCGATCACTTTCAGGAGTTGGACCAGGTCGGCATGGTCGAGCCCATCTGCAAGTATGCAAGCCTGGTGGACCGGGTCGATCATCTGGAACGCAAATTCAACGCGGCTGTCTTCCATGCTACTGCCCATCGTCCAGGTCCCGTCCACTTGACCATTCCCATGGACGTTCTCCGGGCCGAGTGTAAGGCACCGATCGGCAGCGCATCGGCCCAGGTGGGACAGGGCCCCGCCGCTAACCGATTGATTGCCCGTCAAGTGGTTGCCAAGCTCCATGGGGCGGCCAAGCCACTGATTGTCGCCGGGAGCGGCGTCTTTTACGCGGGGGCGGGCAGCTTGATTCAGGAATTTGCCCAGCTTGCGAGTATTCCCGTCCTGTCCCAAATGTGGGATAGGGGTGATTTCCCACTGGCTTTCAAAGAGTATGTCGGTGTGGCTAGTTCCGAAGTCAACGGGGCCATGTCCCTCTTTGATGAAGCCGATGTGGTGTTATCGGTGGGAGGGAGGGTCGACTATCGTTTGGGCTATGGGCTGCCTCCTGTTTGTCGCGAGGGGGTGGAGTTCATACGGATCGATGCTGACCCTGCTGAGATCCACCGTGGTGTTCAACCTGTCCTGGGGATGGCTGCCGATCCCTACTTTGCCTTGAAAGAAATCATCAGGGAGGCCAAGGAGCTGGACTGGAATCATCAAGACTGGCTTGTCCGGGTACGGACGGCCCGGGATGAATTCCTGGACCAGTGGAAGGATTTCGGTTGGGGAGATGGGAGCCCCTTGCCCGCCATTCGCCTTTGCCGGGAGATCAAGGCCATCCTCGATGAGATGGATCCTGTCTTCCTATTGGATGGCGGCAACATCGGCCGGTGGGCCCATATGATCCTCTTCGATCGCCATCCTGCCCACTGGTTGACTTGTGGAGCAAGCGGAGTAGTCGGATGGGGGCTTCCGGGGGCGATCGCCGCGAAGCTTGCCCACCGCCAACGGCCTGTCCTGCTCCTGAGCGGTGATGGCTCCGCTGGCTTTACGGTGACTGAGATCCAGACGGCCTTGCGTTTCAACACCCCCTATGTGGCCGTTATTGCCGATGACTCTGCTTGGGGGATTGTAGTCGATGGTCAGCGGGAGGATAAACGGATTGCTTCGGAACTGGGAGACTTGCGGTTCGATTTGGTAGCCAAGGCCCTGGGGGCCAGGGGGCTTTACGTTGATAAGCCAGATCTGTTAAGGCCGGTCATCGAAGAAGCCCTCGCGATGGACACAGTCACCATCATTCAAGTCCCGGTGCAACAAGGTGGGATTGAACGCATGGCCGGGCTGCTGGAGAAATAAGCGGTTGGTGGGGGTGCCCGTTGGGTGCCCCTGTTCTTTCGGCAGGATTGGTTTTTCCCGATGAAGAAACTGTTGGTAGGGGGTGCAATCGGTGGTGGAACTCGATGACTTAGATAAGGCAATCATTGCTATTTTACGTGAGGATGGGAAAACCCCGTACACGGCCGTTGCGGCCAAGGTGGGGGTAGCCGAGGCAACGGTGCGGAAAAGGGTCAATCGCCTTCTCGATGAGCAAGTGCTGCGCATTACCGCCGCGGTCGATCCGGAGAAAATCGGCCTGACGACCCAGGCCATCGTTGGTGTCAAAGTCGAGGGCGAAGATGTGGGAACCATCATTGAACGACTGGATACCATGGACAATGTGCGCTACATTGGAGTCTGCACAGGGGACTACGATCTGATGCTCCATGTGGCCATGCCCTCCAGTGAAGAGCTGTTTCACTTTTTGACCCGGACCTTACGAGAAATCCCGGGGGTCGGCCAGTCCCACACCTCCCTAATTATGAAAGTCTTCAAGGAAGCTTGGTGAACCGTCTGATTGGCTGAGTTCTTGGGCTAGGGATAGGTAGTATGCAGTCTGCTCCCTAGGCGCCACCCCGGCGTAGGGGACATCCAAAGCTTGAGCTAGGAACGGATCGACACAGCACAGGTCGTCCACATCCAAATGCCGAGTTGCGTTTTTGCCAAGGGCGTACATGACCGAGGTCATCTCACTGAGGGAAACCCGGAGGAAGTTGACCAAGGACTGACAGCCGTCGTCCACATCGAACTTGTCTTTAGCCTTGCCCGTTGCCAGGACCAATTGGGTGGACGGTTCGTAAGGGGATACTTTCGTCAGCTGGCGGGCTACTAGGGCCAACAGGGCCGCCGTTCCGATGTATACTGCATCGGCTCCCAGGGCCAAGGCCTTCATGAACTGTCCTGGGGAGACTAGCCCCCCTGATGCCAACAGGGATACTTGTCCCACTGCGCCTTGATGGACCAGAAATCGGCGGGCCCGCGCGATGGCAAAAATGGTGGGCAGTCCCAGATCATCTTCGGCGGTGGGAGAAGCACCGTGGGTGCCCGCCTCAGCGCCGTCGACGGTGATGAAGTCCACTTGGGCCTCCAGCCCGATGGCCATTTCCCGTTCGAGGAAGTGGGAAGCTGCGATCTTCATCCCGATGGGTACGCCTGTTTCTTCCTTAAGCCGTTTGACCGTCTCGGTCAGGTCTTGTTGACTGCTAATTCCTGGGATCCGAGAGCCTAAGGCTGCGTCCTGTCCGTCATGGAGGCCAAACACTGCTCGCATGTGGGAATCGATGAACTTAGCCTGGGTGCGTTGGGGAGAAGCACCTTGTGCTCCTTGCCCGAACTGGATTTCAATGGCATCGAGCTGTTTGTACTTGTCGGGGGTGTTAAGGTAGCCGCCCCGGTTGTACTGTCCAATGAGCTTATCGGCAAACTCCCGCTCCGCCGGCAACAGACCTGATTCGCCCGTGTTTGTGGCCGTGCCCATCCTGGTAGCTGCTTTCGCCAGGGCGATCTTGGCTTGTTTGCTGAGGGCGCTTCCATAGGACATGCCCGCGATGCAGATGGGTATTTGGAGCTTTAAGGGTTTATCGGACCTGGAGCCGATGACGACGGAAGTATCGATGGTTTCTTTGTCATCGATAGGCAGGCGGAAAAGATGGACGGGATTTAGCAACAGCTTTTCCCAGGGGGAGAGGCGGATGGGACTTCCCAGGGGGCGTTCCAAGTTTTCGCCCTGAGCGGCTCGCATTAGCAGTTCCATGCTATGGAAGAAAGACATCTTCTGCAAAGTGGAGAGCAGCATGAGCAAATTGTCCGTGTACTTGTCCTGGATCATCCTAACCAGCGTGTCATCGCTTGTTTCGTTTGTAATCGTTCGGATGAAGCTTCCCAGCAGCCGACGAATCATCTCACCACTCCTCGGTTTTGATCTTACATTCCCCCATCGGGGAAATAGGTATTCGTGGCTCCCGGAATTGACCCTTGTCTAGATTCCTTCGGGGCATTATACTATTACTGAGTCAATAAGTTAGGAATGGAGTGGGGGTATGATCGAACGGGACATTGTCATCATCGATGAAGACAAATGCGATGGCTGCGGGATTTGCGCGCCTGCCTGCGCTGAAGGGGCGATTGCCATCGTTGACGGCAAGGCCAAGTTGATTGGTGAGAATCTCTGTGATGGATTGGGGGACTGCATCGGTGAGTGTCCTCGGAGTGCCTTAAGGATTGAACGGAGGCAGGCCGCGCCTTTCGATGAAGAAGCTGTACTAACCCAGCTGGGACGCGGATGCCCTCTAGGAGGCTTGGGGAATAACACGGAGGAACGTAGTCAATGGCCTGTCCAACTGGCCTTGGTGCCCGATCGAGCTTCTTACTTTAACGAACGGGAACTATTGGTTGTTGCCGACTGCGTACCCGTTGTGCATCCAACCTTCCATCAGGATTTCCTGGGCAGCAAAGGAGTCGTGATTGGATGTCCCAAGCTGGACGATAGCGCCTTCTATCTAGAGAAGCTAGGGAGGATCGCCGCGGGCAATGCCTTGATAGGCATTACTGTAGTCCGAATGGACATACCCTGCTGTCGGGGACTGGTGCAAATAGCCAAGGGGGCTTTAAGGCATGGAGGCAAGGACTTGCCTTTGCGGGAAATTGCCATCGATGGAAAGGGTAGGCGAAGGGACTTTTAGGGAAAATAAAACAGGGGAGAGAAGTCTCTCCCCGTACCGTTCGTTCCTCAACTTCTTAGCCGATGACAGTCACATTGGAGGCCTGGGGCCCCTTCTGGCCTTCGGTCACTTCAAAGGTAACCTCTTGGCCTTCCTCAAGACTGCGGAATCCATCGCCGACGATGGCGGAATAATGAACAAAAACATCCCCTCGCCCGTCTTCCCGCTGGATAAATCCGTAGCCCTTTTCCGAGTTAAACCATTTAACAGTTCCTTGCTCCAAAGAAAAATCTCCTCCTTTGCCGGTCCGAACCGGTATGCAACCACTATATCATAAAGATTTTTGCCTGTCTAGATAAATTTTGCAACGAGAGGTAGAAGGGCTAGAGTTTCGTTCACAGTATCTCGCAAGATTAAAACGGATACTGG
>JAAZLZ010000307.1 GCA_012799075.1 Bacillota bacterium | reverse complement strand
GCCCTGATGCGGGCCATCCCGGGGATGACCGTTATCGTCCCCGCGGACTACGTGGAGGCCGTCCAGGCCGTCAAGGCCGCCGCGGCTTATGTTGGGCCCGTTTATCTGCGCTTCACGCGGGGTGGAGTCCCCGTTGTTTTCGAAGATGACTACCGGTTTGAACTGGGCAAGGCCGCCCTCCTGCGGGATGGTCAAGATGCCTCCATTATCGCTTGCGGCGTGATGGTGGGCGCCGCCTTGGAGGCCGCCGAAGCCCTCTCGGAAGAGGGCCTCAGCATCCGGGTGCTGAACATGGGGACCATCAAGCCCCTCGATGAAGAGGCAGTAGTGAAGGCCGCCCGGGACACGGGCGCGATTGTCACCGCCGAAGAGCACTCCATCATCGGCGGCCTTGGCAGCGCGGTTGCGGAGGTCTTAGGCGAGAACCATCCGGTACCCATGAAGCGGGTCGGGGTGCCCGACGTCTTCGGCCAGTCGGGCAAGGCAGGGGAGCTCTTGGAGCATTATGGTCTTTCCGCTGCCAATTTGGCCCGGACAGTTCGGGAAGTCATCGGCCGCAAGGCTTAGAGGCTTTCCTTTACAAAGGGTAGGGATCTGCAATATAATCGGAGTAGGCGATGGCCCGCCTGTCCAAGGCGGGCCCCATCGTATATAAATAAAAGAGCCTGGTGCTGCATATGAATGTGGCAGGTTCGGATGAGAGGATGGCTATCAACCATGTCCATTACTACATCGAGACATAGGTTGCTCCATAGCAGGCTCACTCCCCTGCTCGTCTTGGGGTGCATACTGGCCGCGGTTTTCATGATGCAGGTCCGGGCGGGCGACAATATGGAGAATCTAGACCAGGTGATGCGGATCATCTCCCTGGTGAAAACGGCCTACGTGGACGATGTCAACACCGTCGACCTGGTCAAGGCCTATGTTCTTAAAGGTACGATCAACGGCATGCTCTGGGAAGTCTTGGATCCCTACACTTACTACATGGAGCCCAAGGCTTACGCGGAGATGCAGTTGGATACAAGCGGTGAATTTGCCGGCATCGGCATTGTGGTTACCATGCACAAGGGACAGCTCACCATTGTTTCACCCATCCAGTCCACTCCTGGTTATCGGGTGGGCCTCCGCACCGGGGATCTCATCCGCACCATCGACGGCGAACCGACCGAGGGCATGCCCGTCGATCAAGCCGTTGACATGATGCGGGGTCCGGAGGGAACCAAGGTGACATTGGGGATTGAGCGGGGCGGCGAGCTGTTTGAAGTTGAGATCATCCGGGCCAACGTGGAGGTCCCGGTTGTTCCAAAAGCGGAGATAGTCCAGGACGGAATCGCCTACGTGCAGTTGTCGTCCTTCAACGAACGAACATCCACGGTCCTTCAGGAGACGCTGCGGGATCTGGACCGAAAGGGCATGATGGCCCTGATCCTCGACTTGCGGTCCAATCCGGGGGGCCTCTTGAACCAGGCGGTGGAAGTAGCCGATCAGTTCCTCGATCACGGCCCCATCGTCCACATCGTCGGCAGGGAAGGCCAGCGGGAGACTATTTATGCCCAGCTGCGAAACACTCGCGCCCCGCTGCCCATGGTGGTCTTGACGGACAAGGGCACCGCCAGTGCATCGGAGATTGTGGCCGGGGCTCTGCGGGACAGCGGTCTGGCCACCCTAGTTGGCACCACCACCTTCGGCAAAGGCCTAGTCCAGACGGTGATCCCCTTGGGGGATGGTTCGGCCCTGCGGTTGACCACCGCCCGCTATGCCACCTCGGCCGGCCACTTCATCGACAAGGTGGGCATCGAGCCCGACGTTCTCATCGAACGGGAGCCCTTGCCGGAAGGGGAAGAACGGGAGCTTGAGCCCTTGGATGCCGAGCTGGACCTGGAACGAGATCCCGAACTTCGGACAGCGGTCGAACTCCTGCAGCAAGAGCTCCAAGCAAAGTCCCTCCCCCAAGCAAGTTGAGGCCTAAAGCCTGGGAAAGGGGTGATTCGGCGGGCCCGATTCGGCTTGCCGATCTATTTTGACCGCATTCCTTGAAGTAGCCAAGATCCTTGTCAAGTCAATCCCCTTGATGGTTGTCCGGCCTGATTACTTGCTGGCCGTTGCCATTGTCGTCGGTCTGGTTCACTTCCAGTACCGGCGGGTGGCGGCAACGGAGGAGCGGCTGTTTGGACAAATCAAAAATGAGCCCCGGCGGCAGACTGCAAGCAGCATCCTCTTTGGCCTCCTTGGCGGGGTGCTGGGCACAGTGCTTTTTATCATCATCGGCATTTCCCTGACCGACAGCGGCGTCGCTTACATTTGGCCCTTGGCCCTATTTTTGATGCTCATCCACCCCCGTTTCCTTTGCTTCTCCTACGCGGGGGGCCTGTTGTCCTTGTCCCATCTCCTGTTGGGCTGGCCCGAGATCCACGTCCCGTCGGTGATGGGATTGGTTGCCGTCCTTCATCTGGTGGAGTCGGTCCTCATCCGCATCAGCGGACATTTGACCCCCACCCCCGTCTATGTGAAGGGAAAAGACGGCCGGGTGGCGGGGGGATTTGCCCTGCAGAAGTTCTGGCCCCTGCCTCTAATCGCCCTTGTCTATCTGACCCTGCCCCAAGGTCCCCTCCGGGATATTGTCAACATGCCCGATTGGTGGCCCTTGATCAAACCTCCCCAGGAGGCTCCGGCGGGCATGGAGCTGGTCTACATCCTGTTTCCCGTAGTTGCGGCCCTAGGATACGGGGATCTGGCCCTTTCCCGCACACCCCGGGAAAAGGCGGCCTTGTCATCGGTTTATCTTTTTACTTACAGCATCATCTTGCTCGTTCTTGCTGTCCTTGCCGGCAGCTCCCGGCTCCTTCAATATCTTTCCCCACTATTTGCCATCCTGGGGCATGACCTGGTCATCCAGTTGGGGAACCGAAGGGAGCTGGGGGGCAAACCCCTCTTTACCGCTTCCTTCGACGGACTTGGGATCCTAGATGTCCTTCCCGGCGGGACGGGGCACCGTCTTGGTCTTTGCCCGGGGGATGTGATCCTGACCGTCAACGGTCAACCCGTGCTCCCCGGCGATGATCTAAGGTGGCTCCCCCCAGGCCCCCTGGAACTTCTTGTCCGCAGGGAGGAACAAGAGGTCGTGATGTGGTATCCTCGTCATCAGGGGGGTTCTCTGCGGGTTCTTTTTGTTCCCCTCCCGTGGTCTTCTTCTTATGTGGAGATGAAAGGCCTGCAGCGGCCCGGGTGGCTTGTCCGCCGAGTCCGGAGCCTATGGGCAAAGTTTTCCAAGAGAATGAATTTTAGAAGGTGAAGGGTTTGCAGCGAAGGGTTGTGCACCTTCCCGGCGGTCCCCTGGTAGGCCTGCTATGTCTGCTGGTCTTCGCCGGCGGCTGGTTCTTCCTGGCCCAAAGCCTCTACGGCAGCGGCGTCTTGGAGCAGACGGAGGATTTCATCCTCAGCCGGGAGGACGGCCGACTGGTCGTAGATTATGATCCTAAGGCCCAGCGCATCGAGGATCAGGTCCTGATGGTCTTGCAATCGGCAGACTTCCTGCCGGCCGGGGCCGGTCCTGAAAGCATTTCTGCCAGTGAACGGGAGATGGAGCTGCAAGTGGATGCCCGCCATCTGCACTGGACCTATCGCAGCCACCGGCTGGTTGGTGAGGCCCCTTTTGAAGGTCTTGTCAGTAAATTGGCCGTTGCCCTGGAAGGGGTCGGCGGCGAGGTGGTCTCCTCTACCCAAAGGGGCGATGAGCTCTTCCTCAGCATCGGTTTTCCCACAAGGGATCAGGTCATCATCACCCACGGGCTCCTCCTGGAAAGACGGCGTCCGACCAAGCCTGTCCCCCGCCCCCTCGCGCGGCTGGCCATCGTCATCGATGACTGGGGCTACGATTGGTCGGCAGCCGACAGGTTCTTAGAGCTGCCCGGACCGTTGACCCTGGCCGTTCTACCCCATGTGCCTTACTCCAAGAAGCATGCCTCCCAAGGCCGCTCCCGCGGCCATGAGATCCTGTTGCATCTTCCCATGGAGCCCAGCAGCGGACTTGATGCCGGCCCGGGGATGGTGACCGTTGACATGGACGATGGGGAGATCGCAAGTAAAGTTCGCAAGGCCATCGCTTCAGTTCCCGGCATCGTTGGGGTCAGCAACCACATGGGCTCCAAAGTCACCAGCAATACCCGGGCGATGGGCATCATTCTGGGGGTCGTCAAGGAACACGGCCTTTTCTTTTTGGACAGCAACACGGCCCCGGCCTCTGTCGTCCCGACGGTCTCTCGGGCCATGGGGGTGCCCTTTGCCGTCAACTACATCTTTCTCGACAACGTCGCGGAAGAAGCCTCCGTCCGCCGCCAATTCGAGCGGCTCATCCGCCGGGCCCTCCGGGAGGGGAGCGCCATCGGCATCGGCCATGTGAAAGGGGCCACAGCGAAGGTCCTCCATGACATGCTCCCGACTCTCCCCGAGCGGGGCATCGAACTTGTACCCATCTCCCAGCTCCTGGAATACCCTCCCCAGCCATGGAAGGCCGTTGCCAGAGAGGAAGACTGACCTGAACAACTGTTCCGAGTAAAACCTGTCGGCGAGCGACCCTTGTTGTGCCCTTGGTGTTAAAATAAAGTTATATAGAATTGACTCAGGCGGATAATACGTTAAGATAACATTACAGGGGGTGCTGGCTAATGGCAATTGAAGCTGTGATCGGCAAGCGCATTGAACAGCTCCGCGAGGCGGAGAGACTGACCATCGCGGAATTAGCCGACATCCTTGGCATTACTCGCCAGACAATGGCCAAGTATCTAGCCGGCAAACAGGCAATCAGCAGTGACAGACTAGTGGTTCTTGCCAGGCGCTTCGGCAAGTCCCTTGACTGGTTTCTTGAACCGGAAGAATCGCCATCCTTTACCCTGATGTTTCGCGCTGAACAGGTCGATGGCGATGCAAAAGAGGCCTTCACGATGGTTCGGACGGACTTTGAGCGCTATGCCTTGGCCAATGAATTAGTCGGGGTGAAGACTGCTTTTGTCCCGTCTAGCTATTCGGTAGAACTTGAGGGGGCTAAAGGACTGTCGGATGGCGACAAGAAAGAAATCGAACGGATTGCCGAGAAGCAGCGGCTTCTGTTGGGGATTGACGGACCGCCCGGGGTGGATCTATTTGCCGCCTTGGAAGATGTAGGCATTAACGTCGCCGCCTTTTCCCTCGAGGATGACATTTTCGGCATGTCCGCGTATGCTCCCAAATGGGGTTCATTCATCTATGTGAATGACGCTCTCAGGATCCCCGAGGAGAGGAAGGTCTTCAGTCTTGCCCACGAACTAGGCCATCTGGTCCTCCACCGGGACAGGTACGTCTGTTCCTCAGAGAGAGAAGTGGTCTATCAAAGCAGGCGAAAGGACATCGCGGAAAAGGCCGCCGACCATTTTGCCGGTTGTCTGCTCATGCCCCGAAGCCGCATGGAAAGGGACTTTGGTTTTGCTAAGGAAATCGGACTGCCCCACCTGCTCATGCACAAAGAGAAGTACAAAGTCAGCGTCCAAGCCCTGATCATGACCCTTCACAACTACGGGATGCTGTCCCCGTCAACGGCAAGGGCCCTCTTCAGCCAGTTGGCACGGCGCGGCTATCGGAAAAAGGAGCCTAATCCCATGCCGTACATCGAAAAGAACAAAAGGCGCCTTGCCATCGTCCAAGAACTCTACTTGGCCGACCGCATCACCGTTGGCAAAATCGCCGAGCTTCTCGGAACAACCATCGTTGAGGCCCGCCGACTGGCCAAAGAGTGGGACTGTTTGGCAGATGAAACGACCCTTCTATGATCATTCCGGTCCCAGCCAACTATATATGTGGAAAAATTCCAATTAACCCCTCGGCCCAAAGGAATCCTCTACTTTGCGCCTAATATACGCGTAATGGTGCGTTGACCGTACCGACGTTGGGAGGTGGTGGTTTGTCCGTGGATGAAAACGGAGAACGGGGTCCCTTGGCGAAGGTTCCGTTATTGATACTAATGGGCGTTCTATTGATCCTGCTGTCTCCAATGAATTGCCTCTGCACTGCCGGGCCCGAACAGCCCGGCTCCATCCGGGTCAAGGTATTGCTTGAAAATGAAAACATCTCCTCCAGTTGCCTTGGTACGGTGGTCAATGCGGGCACCGGGGCGGTGGCCTTTCTTTCCCCGGAAGGGGATGTTCTCTCTGCTGTAGTGACTCCTGGACAATATGATGTGGTGGTCCTTTATCCCCAAGATGCCTCCCTCATGCCCCAACTCCTCAGCATTACGGTTGCTCCCGGACAAACTGTCGACAGATCAGTAAGTCTAAGTGATCACCCAAATGTCTTTGGAATGCCTGGTGATGAGGAGGATTACTTGGCCGGGATGCCGGATGGCGATGATGGCCCGTCCTATTTTCCCGTATTTGACACGGGCTGGCCCGATGATGATGGCGCTGCAAAGGGCGGCGATGGCGATTGGCTTGCGCCCGGGGAAGAAGAGGAGCCCGCAAGTCCATTGGGAGAGGTATTAATAGAGTGGGAAGCAACTTGCCAAACAAGGGAGACCCAGTCGGACTACTACGTCTTCGACGATTCCTCGCCCTACTTTCCTGGGGAGCACAGCGAAGACATGGACGACCACATGCAGGTGACCTATTCGGGCAGCTGCCGGTACAAAGTAATGGGAATTATCGACGGTTGTTTTAATCTGGAAGATGGGCAAGGAACGGTTCAGCGCATAGGGGGCGGCAGCGGACATCTCTCCCAGCAAGATTTGGAGACCCACCTTTGCATCCGAGGAGACAAATGGACCGAAAGGCAGTTTAAGTCCACCCGCCATACATCCATGGAACACCATGTCAAAGATAGGGATGTATCCCCTCCCTATGTTTACATCTATCCTAGTGTTTGCGAAATCGGTCTGCCCCCCTTTTACCAAGCAAGCGATGGCTGGACGGAGGTGATCGCCGAGAGCAGGCTTGAAACTTGTGACGGAGTTGAGACCACAAGTTACGAAAACACCCTCGACAGCGGTCCCCCCCTTTGTGAATTGGTAATCAGCCAAGCCCTGTCCAGCCCGGATTTCAAGGAACAGCTAAGGTTCAGCCGCCCCCAAGGCGCTGATTTCAGCATCAGCAGCCATGCCGCTTGGGATTTGAACCGATCCGAGCTGGGCCTTCTTGGACCTGTCGATGATGGGGTAGAACATTACGCCGTTCAAGGATCCTTGCGGTTTTCCTACACCGTCACTTACACAAGCTACCCGGCGGATTTGGAAGACTACGATGAATGGATGCCGGAAGCCGACGAAGACGGGCAAAGTCGAGGCAACAGCATCTAATTCCTTGTCGAGCTGCGACAAAGGAATCGCCCGGGGCAGCCGCTTCTGGAGCAGGAAGCGAAGTTCGAATTCAAACTGGTGGATGCCTCCCGGGAGGCGGGCATCTGTCTGAACCGCCCCTCTCAAGATGCAGCCCAAAAGACCTACGACTTGAGAATCAGTCCCGCGCTGTGACCAAGGCCAATGGGGATCAACTGGCATTTCCCCCCCGGATATGATGACGCCTTGCGCCAGGCAGGCAAAAGAGCTGGTGCGGCGCCGCCGGCCATGCCCGGCATGGCCTGGGTTGACCACCAGTTCAAGTTTGGTCCCCCTACCTGACATTGTCCGGCAAATGGTCATGGACTATGCCATCAAAGCAGCAGGTCGAGGTGCTCAGTATTGTCAATTAGGGCCCACCAATCACCATGAACTAAAACCCCAAGAGCCCAATAGCTCTGATTTCCCCGATTGGAGGGACCAAAGGCAGGCAATGGCCAAGTACCGCAACGAATTGGAGGAATGGGCCAGGGAGGGACGGGAAATCGGCAATAAATGGTTAGAGGATAAAGGCACACCCCGATTATTGGGAGATAGCAGTGGAAAAACATACGGCCAGAGTGCTCGCCCATGAGCTTGCCCACGCAGTTGGTGTGGAACACCACCATCATCGTGGAGTCCCCATGCCCTACGATCCCCGGGGCCGTCAAGAGGAAATCCAAAGTGCATCGTTTGGGTCGATTGTATTTGCTACGACAATTGGTATGAAGGTTCCAAGGAGGATCCCTTTCATATACGTCTTG
>JAAZLZ010000306.1 GCA_012799075.1 Bacillota bacterium | reverse complement strand
TCCAAGGGTTTGAGCTGTCCTGTCGGGGCAGTCTTGTGCGGCACGAAGGAATTCATCGCTAAAGCCCGTCGCGTGCGCAAAGTGCTTGGCGGCGGCATGCGCCAGGCAGGGATCATCGCCGCTCCGGGAATTGTAGCCCTTGAGACAATGATCGACCGCCTAGCAGACGACCATGCCAATGCCCAGCTGCTGGCGGAGGCTTTAGCAGATTTGCCCGGAATCGAGCTTGATCTGTCTACCGTCCAGACCAATATCATTCGATTCAAAGCAGCAGGCGGTGCGGCGGCCTTTGTGGAGAAGCTGGCCAAGGAGAACATCTTAGTTCATCGGGTCAGCGAAACAGCAATCCGGATGGTGACCCATCGGCATATCTCCCGGGAAAACGTCCTCCATACCATCGATGTCTTAAAGGGCTTGTCGTGACGGACAACGGTCGGGGAATTCCCCGACCGTTAACTTCCTCCACCATTCCAGGCGGCCTCCCACATGGCTAAGATGTTTTCTTTTGGAATGCCCTCCTCCAGATCCCCACTGCCCCCTACCATGTAGCTTGGCCTAGCAGCCCTGATCGCTGCCAGGACAGCCTGGCGGACCTGGCTTGGCGTGCCAAAGGTCAACAGCCCGACATCGATCCCGCCGATCAAAACCAAAGAGGGGTAGGCCCTCCTGAGCCTGGCAAGATCCATGCCGGCCTCAACGGGATGCAGTCCGTCAATGCCGCACTCCACAAGGTCATCCATGACATCCCACAAGGTGCCGTCAGAATGGAAGATTACCTTGATTCCCCGGCGGTGATAGGCTGCAACCAGGTTTTTCAGCCTGGGGAAAAACTCCCTGCGCAGCCAATCGGGGGGGAAAAGCAAACCGCCTTGATGGGCAATATCCTCCCCCACAAAGGCAGCAGGGGACAACTCGGGCCTGGGAAGGTGCTTGATTTGCTCAATTGACCGGTCGCATCTAACCTCCAGCCATTGGGACAGCAAATCGGCATCTTCCACGGCCAGCTGCCATAGTCCGTCCAACCCGCAAACATGGTAGGCGGAGCCAAGTCCCACATCGGCGAAGGACCAGAAGAGAACCGTGTCGGGAAGCTGCCGTCTCTTCCGTTGAAAATCAGCCATCATGGTATCTAGTTCATCGTCAAGCTCCCGTCCCCAGCCCGTATACTGATTTGTTTGATCCTTCACCCACCCACTAAGCTCCTCCATCGTGGCAAAGGGTCGGCCCGCGATCTGCTTAGTCCACCTAGCGATTTCAATTCGAAACCCATCTTTTTCCTCGATGCGAAGGTCTTCTGGCAATGGGAAATCGGCGACGACGGCATCTAGCATTTGGTTGATCGTTCTTATCGTCATCTCCCGCCGATTGGCAGGGGTGAGGGATTCGCCGACGACAGACTCGATTACATCACTGTTTCGCAGAAAGTCAAAGACCGGCGGCCGGTCCCCGCTTCTCCCGTTGAGGGCGGCCAGGACCCTGCCTAGGGACTCTTGCTTCTTCAATCACTTCACATCCTCGTCAAGAATACAGACAGCCCGCGCAGGAGCTCCATCTGCCCCCACCAGTCGCAGGGGAAGGATGGCCACCATGGCTCCATCGGGGACCAGATCTAAGTTGGCCAGGCCCTCGACGATGATTACCCCTGCAGAGAGGAACATCCTATGGACTAGACTGTCCAGCTCAACGTGGAGGGAGGGTTGTTCAACTCCAAGTAAAGTAATGCCCTGATCAATGAGCCACTGGACGCAGTCAGGCTCAATGGAGGGAAAATCGGTAAAAAAGTTGTCATTGATCCGTCGGCTCCAGCCTGTCTGAAGCAGGACCATCCCCCCATTCTGCAAAGCATCTTCGTAAGGCAAAAGGTCTTCAAGGGTAATCTTCGCACCAGGCTGTAAATCCCCCAAGGGGATCACGCGGACCCTGCCCACACAGCGATTAAGGTCGATTCGCTCGAGGGAAGGACCCCCCTGGATGCAATGGCAAGGTGCATCTAGATGGGTGCCGCTGTGGGTGCCCATGGTTATCGCCGATACACGATAATCAGACCCCGCGCCAATTTCTTGATGGGGCCTTAGCCGCACCACCGGATCCCCCGGCCAGGTCGGCAAGCCTTCGGAAATCGGCAAAGTCAAATCGATGATTTTCAACCACATCCCCCCCCTGCCCAGTTCACGGGAAGCTTCTTCGTTTCTTCTGCGACCTCCTTCCCTGGTCCTCCAAATCAGACTGGCCCAGGGAATGGTCAATTTCGCCTCCGCCAATTCTTCCGGCCTAGTTGAAGTTTGTGCCCCTTTGCTCGAATAAAACTTGCTATCCCTTCATTTTCTCTAGTCACATGTTGGCAGGAATTCGCTGTTTATTGTTGAACATCTACATCACATCCACTTTTGAAAGGAGCGGTAATAGGATGCACCGTCGACTCATCGCAACTCTCACAGCAGCCCTCATGCTAATTGTGGGCCTAATGGGAACAGTGTCCGCTGAGAAATGGGTACCTGTTGATGAGTTCACAATCGGCAACGTGTTGCACATGACGGGAGACGTAGCTCTAACTGGTGAGAAGCAGAGAAAAGGACTTGAGCTCATTCTGGATGAAGTCAACGCAGCTGGCGGCATTAATGGCGTGCTGCCCATCAAGGTCATCTACGAGGATGACCTGGGAACGAATCCAGGGGCCATCTCCGCATTGAACAAGCTCCTCTACGACCATGAAGTGATTGTTACCTTCGCTACCGTCCGCAGTACTATGGTCCACGCCCTTTCGCCTATCATCCAAGAAGAAGAGATTCCGGCGATCTTCGGGGGCAGCGCTTGGTCGTTGAGCGAACTGCGCAATCCCTGGATGTTCAGGGTGCGCTGTGATGACCGTACCGTAGGCGCGGCCATGGCCAAGTTTTTGGTGGAAAACTTGGGGCATGAGAAAATCGCCGCTCTCCACGACTCCGACGCTTTCGGCACCGGGGGATACCAGGAGACCAGCAGGGCTCTCAAAGAGTTCTATGGCATCGAGCCGGTCACGGTCCAGAAATATGCTTCGGGAACGAAGGACTACACCGCCCAATGGATGGCCATCCGGGATAGTGGCGCCACCGCCGTCTTCGGCTGGGGAACCCGTTCCGAGGACGATGGCATCATCTTGAGGCAGCGGAAAGAGTTGGGACTGGACAACCTGGACTTTGTCGGCTCCAATTCCTACTCGACGGGCACCACCCGGGACATCGCCGGCGAAATGGCTTACGGCGTCTATAGTCTCGCCGACTTCAGCTGGAACACAACGGATCCGTATCAGCAGGAATACATGAAGAGATTCGAGGAGAAATGGGGCGAACTGCCCGACGGCGACTGCACCTGGACCAGTGTTGGCTTGCTTGTCTTAGTTGACGCCATTGAGCGGGCAGACGTAGTCAATGTTGAGAACGGCAAGACTTACATGCGGCCCCTCAAGGAAACCCGGGAGCGCATCCGGGATGCCCTGCGAGAAGTCAGGGATCTGCAGACGCCCCTGGGCAAAGCAAACTGTGATGTCTGGCAGAACATGATCCATTCAATTAACGTGATTCAGGTTGTCCCCGAGGGCGAACGGTACATCTCCACTGTGACCGTTGACTTTGAACCCCACAAGTAAAGTGTCGGCGGCCCCCTAGCGGG
>JAAZLZ010000305.1 GCA_012799075.1 Bacillota bacterium | reverse complement strand
GCCCTGACCCAGGAAGTTCTTGTCGGCCACTTCAATATAACCGATGAAGCCGTCGACGGAGCTGTAGCCCGCACCGAAGTGGGCGCTCCCCGTTTTGCGCTCCGTCACCTGAATGGTGAGAACGGTTTGATCCGGATCGGGTCCATCGGAAAAACGGGGTTTGACCTCATCGAAATAGCCTAGCATGAGGACCCGTCTTAGGCTTTCATAGACCTTGCTCATCTCCAGGATGTCTCCCGGCTTGATCCTCAGCTCCCGGCGGATAACGTCATCTTTTGTTTTCTCGTTGCCGGCAATCTCAATGGAGGCGATCCTGGTTTCGACCACGCTCACCTTGACTGTGCCGTCATCTTCCACCGCCAGATCCGCAGGCCGCAGGGCCACCCCATGTTCGCTAAAAATCTGATCGGCCATCCCCTGGAGTCCCTCGGTCAGGGACAGGACGTTGAGGACCTGCCCCGGCTCTAAACTCAGGTACTTGGCCACCTCTCCCGATGATAGGACGGTGCTGCCTTCGACAACCACATCCTGGATGACGGGGTTTTCCACCACCCGAAAGATGACCTGGGCTCCACCGGGCGCTTCATTCAAGCGGGCGCCCACATCCTGGAAAAAGCCTAGATCGGCAATCGACTGCAGATCGGCTTTGATGGCTTCTTCGCTGAATAATCCCCCCACCTGGGTCTGGGTGACGGCTCCCCGGATGAGCTCTGCTTCCACATGGGTGTTGCCCTCAATGACTATTTCCTTGATCTCGAGGGTCCCCGCCGCCCCAGCGGCCGGTTGGGCCATGATCAGGATTATGCAAAGCAGTATTAATAATTTCCCCCTATTCCTTTCCGCCAATTATGCTCCCCTCCTCGGCAAGTTCCACCTTGGCCCCTGCTATTTTGTGCTCCTATTGCCAGAATTATTCAGGTCGACCCCATAACACTCCATCAAGAGTTCTCCCTCCCCGGGGTGAATCCTGCCGTCCCCCAGGGGGCAATTCCTAGCAGCAGACGGAATATCTGCCCGCGGCTACTTCACCTGGCGAAATTCCTCCCGGGGCTGGATCCGAGGCAAATCTGCCTCCTCTTCGGGAAGCTCCACCAACAGCTCGAAGGTCTGGGAGCCTTCCACCACGTAATCGGTCGCCTCCCGGATCCTGACGGGCTCCCTATCCTCCTGCAGGGACTCATCCTTTTCCTCTCCCGTTCCTTTCCGCCGAGAGGACTTGGATCCCCCCTCAGAGCCGCCGGTCAAGGAATGGAGGGATGATTCGGGGGCTTCAAAGGCCTCCATCTCCCCATAGGTCTCATAGAAGGGCAAGTACTCGACAATGAGTTCGTTGTTCGTCTCCCGGTCCGTGAAATCATGAAGGAGCTTCTCAAAGCTTTCCAGGTTGGTGGGAGGACTCCACTCCCCGTCGGATGGAACCACAGAATCGATGGGCTCCAAGTCGTGGAAGGGGTCTTCCAGGTAATAGTAGTAGTAGCTGCCGCCGCCCCGCACCGTCACCGGCAGCATCCCCGGCTGGGCGTCGGCGGGAACCTCCAATTCGACCCTGATGGATTTCGGCGGCTGCCGGAAGGGCCGCAGGACTATCTCCACTTCGGTGCTCTCGCCGGGATGGATCTTTTCCTTCGCCGGAATGGCCTTGATGACCTGGGCCGTCTCCCGGCTTTGCTGGATCGAAGCCTTAAGGTAAATGCCCTTCATGGTCACTGGTTCGAAGATGTTGTCCTGGACCAGATAGGCAGCCTCAACCGCCTCCATCAAGGCCTGGGCCGAGATGTCCGTTGAGCTGTAGAACATGTTCTTTCGCACCAAGGGCGCGGGGATCCCCTCCGCCTCAAGGCGCATCTCAACCCAAGCGGTGCCCGGGCCGATGCGGTCGATCCCCTTATCGAGGGCCGACAGCAGGCCTGTCCCTATCAGGGAAAGGCTAAGACCCGAATCTCCCACTATTTCCGCCCGGGTGACCCGGGAAAGACCCCGGTCCTTGTCTTTCGTCTCCACTTCCAATTCAATCATGGGCGGCAGCGTCCCGATCCGGCCGGCAAGCCCCGCACTTCGGTCTTGATAAACCGTCCCCAAGGGCATGGTCGGAGAACCCAGTTTGAAGGGCAGGGAAAGGCTGGGCACGCTCCGGTGGATCCGCGCTCCGCTCAGGAGGAGATTCACATCGCCTTTGTTTAAAAACGGGTGGCCCAAGGCCAGAAACTGCCCGTCCTTGACGTAGGTGATGGTGCCTAAGGCGCTCATGTTCAAATCGCCCCGCATGAGCTGAACGGCGAAGGCGCTCCCGGGCTCTAAGGATCCGGCCTGGGAGGAGACGGGACCGCCCGCGGGCAGGCTCAGCATATCAAAACCCTTTCGGGCAAGGATGGACTGGAGGTTTCCCTGGGCCCGGCTGCTGAAGCCCGAGACCAACAGAGGAGTCTTGTAGGGAGCGTAGGGGATTTCCTGCTCCAAAGGCTTTTCCATGGGCCGGGGCAGGTAGTCCAGCAGGGGCAGCATGTCTTGGATGGGCGTCATCAAAGCCAGCCGGTGGTCGGTGTAGTCAAAGCCATACCCGATGGCCCCCGCCAGCTTGCCCTGGAAGAAGATGGGGCTTCCGCTCATCCCGGCCCCCACGCCCCCCATCTTGTCAACCAATGGGCCGCCCAACCGCACCAGCACCAAATCCCCCGCCGGGCCCTGATTGGGCAGAACGGCGACTACTTCCACGTCGAGCTCCTCAATGGCTTCCCCTTCAATTACCGTCTTGCAGATTCCTTTAAGTCCGGGAAACAGCATCTCCTGAGGCCAGAACTCCTCCTCAGCAAAGGCAGGGCCCGCCATGGCCAGCCATCCCAAAAGGACAACCGCCAGGCAAGCCCCCAGCCTTATCCTCCCATGTCTATCCATTACGTCCATCCTTCCTCATGGGCAAAGCCCAATACTCACCTACGTTATTATGGCCAAATCTGGCAGGATAATACAGTGAAATGGCGACAAATCAATTCTGCAATCCTGTTAAATGTTCTAGATCCGGGAGTGGAGTCCTGCCTTTCATGTCGGCGGGAGCAGGGAAACTTCTGGAGGACGGCAATAGACAAACATGGCCGGGGAGATCCTCCCCGGACCCGCTAGACTATTTTTTCAGTTGGGCAATAATCATGTCTCCCAGGCCCACGCCGCCCCCCTCGGCCATAATCCGGGCCAGCTCCGCATCGTAGAGATCTTGCCAGAAGTCCTGGGAGTGATCGTCTTTGGGTACGGTCCGCCGCATTTGAACAAGCAGCTGCTGGAGGTACATAGCCTCAATTTCCACCGCGGCCTCCTTCAGCTGGGCCTCATCTAGATCGGCCTGGGCCTTGGCCAATTCCTTGGCAAAGCTCCCGCCCGAAGTCCTGGTTTGTCCTCCCAGCCAAAGGTCCGCGGCTGACAGACTAACTCGCGCCGGCAGCATATCTTTTCCTCCTCAAATGATTTCCAGCTCCCCGTAGAGGGCGCCGGCTGCCTTGACGGCCTGCAGGATGGCGATGATGTCCCGGGGGACGGCCCCAATGGCATTCAGGGCTGCCACCAGCTCCTCCACATCAGCGCCGCTGCGAAGAACGTTGATTGCCCGGTCTTCCTCTTCGACTTCCAGTTCCGGGATCTCCACCCGGACCGTCTCCCCGGAGCTAAGGGGGGGCGGCTGGTGCACTTCCACCCGAGGCTGGACCTTAACCCGAAGCGGGCCATGGGCAACGGCCACGGTGTTGATCCGAACATGGTGGCCCATGACGATGGTCCCTGTTCGTTCATTGATGACCACTTTCGCAGGGGCATCGGGACGCAGGACAACTTCTTCCACCGCGGCGACGAATCCCACCACATCCTGCTCATAGGCAGGGGGGATCTCCACCTTGACCGCGGCCCGATCGACCGCGGCAGCCACCCGCTGGCCAAAGGCTTCATCCACCGCCCTGGCCAGGCGGGCCGCGGTGGTGAAGTCAGGCTGATGTAGGAGAAGGGTGATCCCATCTCCCGATAGGAAAGATGTGGGCGCCTCCGCCTCGACAATGGCTCCATTGGGCACCAAGCCCACCGTCGGGTGGTT
>JAAZLZ010000304.1 GCA_012799075.1 Bacillota bacterium | reverse complement strand
TTGGGCCAGGGCAATGGGAAAATACCGGGCGGCTATTTGGGCATCGTCAAAATCATATCTGGTTGGCTGATAGTCGCCGGTTCCGACCAGCCTATTGGCTACACTATTCCCCTTTGCGTGGTGCTTTTCCTTTAATTGGCAGCCTATCAAGCTATAGCTCCGCCCCCATTAATTGAAGGGAAAAGCCTACCCGGCAGCGAAGTCCACGACTTGGCAGCAGGGTGCATAATACCTGCTCCCATCTGCCATAAAAACACATTAGGAGGGATTGTTTTTATGAATCGTAGACTATGGGCAGTAATGTTGTCTGTGATTGTGGTCGCGTTCACAGCCTTTGGTGCATGTGCTGCTGCCACCGATGTAGTCGTCGTCGGTTCCGGAGCAGCCGGCTTGGCCGCGGCACTGGAGGCCCGACAAAACGGAGCGGAGGTAATTATCCTCGAGAAGATGCCCTTTACTGGAGGTACTACCCGGGTGGCCGGGGGCGGGCTTTGCGCCGCCGGGGTCGACCTGCAGCTGAAGTATGGGATAACCGAGGACTCTCCCGAGGTCCATGCCGCGGACATGCTAAAGCTGGGCCAGTACAGAAACGATCCCGAGCTGGTCCGAACCGTCGCGTACAATGCTAAACATGCCGTCGATTGGATCAGAGCTAACGGGTTGGAGCTCGAAGATGAAGTTGTCTCCTACATGAGCACCCATCCCCGAATCTACTGGTGCAAGGGCCGCGGATTCGGTTTGGCCGAGGGCCTTGCCAAAGCCTGCCGGGAAGCGGGTGTAACCGTCGAACTGGAGACAAGGGCCGTTAAACTCGTGAAAGAGGATAACGCCATCGTCGGGGTCGTCGCTAAGAAGGCAAACGGCGACGAAGTCGTTTACGAAGCCAAGAAGGGCGTCGTCCTGGCTACAGGCGGCTTCGGTGAGAACCAGGACCTCTTCAAAGAGTACGCACCGGAACTGACCGGCATCAGGACGAATAACCCCCAGGGCGTCTCCACCGGTGACGGCGTCCTCATGGGCCGGGCAATCGGAGCCAAGCTCGTGGATATGGAGCTAGGCCGCATCGTTCCCATGGGCGTTGCCATCGGGCAGGGCGCTTGGACTTCAGCACCGGCCGGCCTATTGGCCGAAGGTGGAGTAATGGTCAACAAGAAAGGCCAGCCCTTCCTTAAGGACGAACAGGACCGGGACTTGGCCGTCGCCATCCTGGCCCAGCCCGACCATACGGGCTACTTGGTCTTTGACGGAGCCGTCCTGCAGAAGGTCGGCGAGGGCTCCCTGGACAGAATCAAGGGAGGCGGCGCTTTAGTCGAAGGAAGCCTTGAGGCTGTGGCCGCCAAGTTCGGCGTTGATGCCGGAGCCTTGCAGGGTACCGCGAATAAGGCCGACTTGAAGGCCCCTTACTACGCCATTGCCATCGAGCCCTACATCCATAGCACAACGGGCGGCTTGGCAATTAACACCCTGGCCCAGGTCCTCGATGAGAAGGACGATGTCATTCCAGGGCTCTTTGCCGCCGGCGAAGTAACAGGCGGCATCCAGGGCGCCGATCAGAAGAACGCCTTGATTGACTGCTTGGTCTTCGGACGCATTGCTGGACGCAACGCAGCCCAAGGACACTAGTCAATACGAGAAAGCCCCGGTTTTCCGGGGCTTTCTTTTTCCAGCTATATCCGCGCCGCGGTGAAGGCCGCGCTGCTGATGGCATGGAAAACGTTCCCTGGCTTTAGGCAGTCGCCAATCAGTTCAAAAGGAAGATCCTCCCGAAGACCCAAAGTCAACTCTCGGCAGGGCTTAAAGCCTACTGCTGCGATGATTCCGTCAACTTCAAGTCTTTTTACGCCATGGTTTGTCCTAAGGAACAAATGTCCTTCGGCTGCCTTTTCTGCGGTGCTCTCCAGGTGAACCTCAACCCCCGCCTTGGCCAAATCGGCAGACAGGGCCGCCTGGTTTTGTGAAGGGGCATCCGCAGCAAGGCGGGAGCGCATTTCCACAAGACACACATCCTTGCCCTTCTCCCTGAGGTGAAGGGCGGTTTCGCAGCCGACGGCACCTCCGCCAACCACCGCAAAACGCCGTCCCTGGGGAAGGCTCAGGAGAGCCTGGGCGGCGGAGATGCAAGGTAGATCCCCTTCGGTCAACGGGGAAGGCAGGATGGGCTTGCTGCCGGTTGCAATTAGCACTACATCGGGACGGAACTCCTCTATCAGTTCCGAGGAAACGGGGGTATCAAGTAAGATCCGGCAGCCCGAGGAGGCAACTTCCTTCCGCATGTAGGCCAGGTAATCCCTTAGATCCTCCTTGAATGAAGGGACACAAGCCGCTTTTAGCAGGCCGCCAAGCTCGGAGGATGCTTCACATAAGTAAACCTGATAGCCCCTTTCTCTGGCCACCAAGGCCCCTTGCATACCCGCCGGCCCGCCGCCGACGATGAGACAGGACCGGTTTTGCCGGAGGGGCCTGGGATGCCAGTACCCTTCCCTCCCCGTCTTCCAGTTCACCGCGCAGCGAACCGGCAGCCCAAGCTGGGAGCGCCCCGTACATCCTTCATTACAGCGAATACAGGGCCTGACGGCTTTCCCCCGCTGGACTTTGGCGGGCAAGTCCGGATCGGCAAGCAAGGCTCTCCCCATGGCCACCAAATCCGCGGCGCCTTCCCTGATTACCTGGGCCGCTAGTTGGGGATTGCCGAGTGACCCGGCGGCAATGAGGGGCAAAGTGGTCTTCTCCCGGATGCGCCTTACGAGGGGAAGCAATGGGCCCCTGGGGAAATATGTTGGTTGAATGCTCCATTGTCCGCTTTCGGCAATGCCTGCGGAAACGTGGATATACGATATGTTCCCCTCTTTTTCCAAACGTTCGGCCACCTTGCACGCATCATCGAGTGTAAAACTGCCCGGTGGAAAATCGCTGCCGCTTAAACGCACGCCGACG
>JAAZLZ010000303.1 GCA_012799075.1 Bacillota bacterium | reverse complement strand
TCAACATGGGTCAAGGGCAAAGTCCGGTCAACATCTGCAAGGCAGCTGTCGAGCACGCCCGCTCCCACGGCAATGATGCTATCATCTTCGACACGGCCGGCCGTCTACATGTTGATGATGAGCTCATGGGCGAATTGGGAGCGATTAAGGAAGCCGTGGACCCCAACGAGATCCTGTTGGTGGTTGATGCCATGACCGGTCAAGATGCCGTCAACGTAGCCGCAGCCTTCGAAGAACGACTGGGTCTTGGTGGAGTTGTCCTGACAAAACTCGACGGGGACGCCCGGGGAGGGGCGGCCTTGTCCATCGCCGCGGTGACGGGCAAACCCATAAAGTTTGCTGCGACGGGGGAGAAATTAACCGATTTGGAAATCTTTCACCCGGACCGCATGGCCTCCCGGATCCTTGGTATGGGCGATGTCCTCAGCCTCATTGAAAAGGCTGAAGAGGTCATGGACCAAGAAAAAGTCAAAGCCCTTGGACAGAAGCTGACCACCGCCCAGTTCACCTTTGACGATTTCCTTGAACAGCTGAACCAGGTAAAGCGGATGGGACCGTTAGACCAGGTCATCGGCATGATTCCGGGTCTGGCAGGGGCAAAACAATTGAAAGGCTTGCAAGTCGATGAGGGCCAACTGCGGAAGGTGGAAGCCATCATCAACTCCATGACTGGCCTAGAACGACGCACTCCATCCTTGATCAACGGCAGCCGCCGCAAGCGCATCGCCCGGGGAAGCGGCACGACGGTGCAGGATGTCAATCGCCTGGTAAAACAGTTCAATCAAACCCGGGAACTAATTAAGAAGCTTGGCGCTTTGGACAAGGGCAAAAGGAGACCACCCAAGGGTTTCATGTCCTTTTTCCAGTGATGACCATTCCCGCCCTCGGGCGGGTTGAGATATGTAAAGGAGGTGGAGCAATGGCAGTTAGGATCCGTCTTCGGAGAATGGGAGCTAAGAAGCAGCCCTTTTACCGCTTGGTGGTGGCCGACTCCCGCAGTCCGCGGGATGGCCGATTTATCGAAAGCCTGGGCTACTACAATCCCATTAGCGAACCAGTCGAGATTCAAGTCGATGAAGACAAGGCCTTGGATTGGCTGCGCAAGGGGGCCCAGCCCTCCGACAGCGCACGAAGGCTTCTTAAGCAGGTAGGAGTCATGGACAAGTTCCAAGCGGAAAAGAGCGGGCAGAACCTGGGTTGAGCCTCCATGGAGGTGTAGCAAATGAAAGAACTAGTTGAGTTCATCGCCAAGAGTCTTGTGGACGATCCCGAAGAGGTGAGCGTGGTTGAAGTCCCCCGGGACCGGGCGACCGTTCTTGAGTTGCGGGTAGCGCCGGAGGACATGGGCAAAGTCATCGGCAGGCAGGGGCGGATTGCCAAAGCTATTCGCACCGTTGTCAAGGCCGGTGCTACAAAACAAGGCAAGAGCTACTTCGTGGAGATCGTCGACTAGTCCCATGGCTGCTTTGATCAACATCGGACAAATTCTAGCTCCCCAAGGAAACAAGGGCGAGGTGCGGATCTGGCCCCTGACCGACAGCTTGGAGCGATTCGACCGACTCCATCGGGTTGTTCTGGCCCAACAAGAAGCTGACAGCGGTCAGCCGATGTGCATCGAAGCCGTCAGGACCCAGGGACGCTTCGTCATCATCAAGTTTGCAGGCGTAAACACCATCGATGGGGCTGAAACACTTCGAGGGTTGTACATCAAGATAGCCCGGGAAGAACTTGAGCCCTTGCCCCCGGGTCGGTATTATATCTTTGAAGTCTTGGGACTTGAGGTTTACGATACCGAAGGCAACTATCTCGGGCAAGTGGTGGATTACTTGTTGACGGGGCTTAATGGTTGTTTCATCATCAAGCATGCGGCGACTTCCCACGAGTTTATGGTGCCCGCGGCCCGGGAGTTTGTCCGCAAAATGGATTGGGCAGGGGGTAAAATGGTCATTAAGATCATCCCCGGACTCTTGTAGAAGGAGGCGGGAAGAAGGATGCGCATCGACATACTGACCCTTTTCCCGGAAATGTTTGTCGGCCCTTTTGAGCATAGCATTATCAAGCGGGCCCGGGACAACGGACATGTGAAGCTGCGCATCTGGGACATCCGGCACTTCACCTTCGATCGACACCGGGTGGTAGATGACATCCCCTATGGCGGGGGACCGGGAATGATCATGAAGCCAGAACCGGTGTTCGCCGCGGTGGAAGCCATTACGAAGGGAGCAGGGTTGAGACCGCGGATGCTGCTCATGTGCCCCCAAGGTCAACCCTTTTCCCAGCCCTTAGCAAGGGAACTGGCCCAGGAAGAGTGGCTGCTTTTCCTGTGCGGTCATTACGAAGGGGTCGACGAACGGGTGTCCATTGGTCTTCCTTTCGAGGGAGTCTCCATTGGGGATTACGTACTTACGGGGGGAGAGCTGCCGGCCATGGTAATCGTCGACGCCGTTGCCAGACTGATTCCGGGGGTTTTGGGGGAACCTGAGGCAGCCGAGCAAGATTCCTTTTCCGACGGACTGCTCGAGCATCCCCAGTACACTCGTCCCCAGGAGTTTCGAGGCATGAAGGTGCCGGAGGTGCTCTTAAGCGGCCATCATGAAAAGATACGGCGTTGGCGGCGCCGGGAATCCCTGCTCCGCACCCGGGAGCGTCGGCCGGACCTTTTGAGTCAGATCCAATTAAGCAGAGAAGATGAAGAATTATTGGCGGACATAGTTGAAGATGAGGAATGGGGGTGAAAGCATGGACATTATTACCACCCTGGAACAAGAACAGTTAAAGCCCGACAGGGGCGATTTCGCCGTTGGCGATACAGTTCGGGTGCACGTCAGTGTGGTTGAAGGCGAACGCCGCCGCATTCAAGTGTTCGAAGGGGTCGTCATCAAGAGGGCAGGGGCGGGCATCCGGGAGACCTTCACTGTACGGAAAATTTCCCAAGGTGTAGGGGTTGAGCGGACTTTCCCGGTCCACTCGCCAATCGTCGCCGAGGTCCAAGTAGTCCGGCG
>JAAZLZ010000302.1 GCA_012799075.1 Bacillota bacterium | reverse complement strand
TCTTTAACCTTTTCGAAAAAACCCTTGTCCCTTTCCCCCCCGGTTTCAGCAGCGGCTTCTCCTTCGGCAAACTCCTCCAAGAGCTCTCGCTGCCGGGCGGTGAGCTTGATGGGGGTGACCACTTTGACCTTCACATGCTGATCGCCCCGGCCGAAGCGATGGGGCACCCCCAGGCTGCGAAGGCGGAAGGAGGTGCCGGTTTGGGTCCCCTCGGGGATCCGAAGCTTAGCTTGCCCATCGATGGTCGGCACCTGGATCTCGGCACCCAAAGCTGCTTGCACAAAGCTGATGGGGATTTCACAGTAAACGTCATTCCCCCGGCGCCGGAACAGTTCGTGGGGCTTTACACTGATGAAGATGTATAAGTCCCCGGGGGGACCCCCGTTAAGTCCGCCCTCCCCTTCCCCTGCCACCCGCACCCGCTGCCCTTCATCGATGCCGGCAGGGATCTTCACCTTGAGGCGGCGGCCCCGGTTGACCCGGCCCTGACCGCCGCATTCCCGGCAGGTCTCCTCCGCCCACTTGCCCGCGCCCCGGCAGCGGGAACAGGTCCGAGCGTTCACAAACTGACCGAAGGGTGTCCGCTGCACGGTGCGAACCTGCCCTGTCCCCTGGCAATCGGGACAGGTCTTGACAGTGCTGCCCGGTTCGGCGCCATCGCCGTGGCAGTGGGGGCAGACCTCCATCCGGGTGATGTCCAGTTCTTTTTCCACCCCAAAGACAGCTTCCATGAAGTCAAGGCGAAGGTCGTAGCGTAAGTCGGCTCCCCGCTGGGGTCCCCGCCGCCGGGTCGGGCCGGTGGCTCCGCCGAAGAACATGTCAAATAGGTCGTCAAAGCCGCCCAAATCCCCGAAATCAAAGCCGCCGAAACCGCCAGGCTGTCCGTTGCTCCCTTCAAAGCCGCTATGGCCGAACTGATCGTAGCGGCTGCGAAGTTCGGAGTCGCTGAGCACCCTGTAAGCCTCGTTGATTTCCTTGAATTTCTCTTCGGCCTCGGGATTCTTGTTCACATCAGGGTGATACTTGCGAGCTAGGCTTCGATAGGCCTTCTTGATTTCTTCCTCCGTCGCCCCTCGCTCCACACCCAGTACCTCGTAGTAATCCCTTTTTGCCACCTACTCACCCCCTCCCCCGACGCTAAGGAAGCTAATTCTCCTCGTCCTCATCGACTTTCGTATACTCGGCATCGACGACCTTCTCCCCATCAGCAGCCTGCTTGCCCTCTGAAGCCTCCTGCTGTTGGTAGACCTTGCTGGACATGTCGTAGAGGACCTTGCTCAGAGCATCCATCTTGTCCTTGATCTGTTCTTTGGTCCCATTGGCAAGGACATCTTGCAGCGCCTGCCGAGCTTCGTCGATCTTCTTTTTCTCCTCGGCGGATACCTTGTCGCCCAAGTCCTTTAGGGTCTTCTCCACGGTATAAAGCAGGGTGTCGGCCTGGTTGCGGACCTCCACCTCTTCTTTTCGCTCTTTGTCCTTTTCCCGATAGGAATCGGCCTCTTTCACCATCCGGTCAATTTCTTCCTCCGTCAAGCCTGTCCGGGAGGTAATGGTGATCTTTTGCTCCTTCCCCGTGCCCAGGTCCTTAGCCGATACGTTAACGATGCCATTCCGGTCCACATCAAAGGTTACCTCGATCTGGGGTACACCCCGGGGGGCCGGGGGGATGCCCGCCAATTGGAACCGGCCCAAGGTCACATTGTCAGCAGCCATTGCCCGCTCCCCTTGGAGGACATGGATGTCAACGGCAGGCTGTCCATCGGCTGCAGTAGTGAAAATGCGCTTTTGGGTGGTTGGGATGCTGGTGTTGCGTTCGATCAGAGTTGTCATCACGCCCCCTAAGGTTTCAATCCCCAAGGACAAGGGGATGACATCCACGAGGACGATATCCTTAACCTCCCCGGCCAACACCCCTGCCTGAATGGCAGCGCCGATGGCCACACATTCGTCAGGGTTGACGCCTTTGTGGGGCTCCTTCCCGAGGATGTTCCGAATGGCCTCCTGGACCGCGGGAATTCTGGTGGACCCACCCACCAAGATGATCTCGTCGATATCTTTAGGCTCAAGTCCCGCGTCGGCCAAGGCCCTGCGGGTGGGACCCATGGTGGCCTCGACCAGATCCTTGGTCAGCTCGTTGAACTTGGCCCGGGTGATGAGCACGTCCAGATGGAGCGGTCCACTGGGACCGGCGCTAATAAAGGGAAGATTGATGCTGGTAGCCTGGAGGCCCGACAATTCGATCTTGGCCTTTTCGGCGGCTTCTTTCAACCGCTGGGTAGCCATGCGATCCTGCAGCAAATCAATCCCATGAGCCTTTTTGAATTCTCCCGCCACATATTCCATCAGCCGCCGGTCGAAGTCGTCCCCTCCCAAGCGGTTGTTTCCACTGGTGGCTTTGACTTGAAAAACGCCATCCCCCACTTCCAGGATAGATACGTCAAAAGTGCCGCCACCCAAGTCGAAGACCAGGATGGTTTGGTCCGCTTCCTTATCAAGGCCGTAGGCCAAGGAAGCCGCGGTGGGTTCGTTGATAATTCTGGCAACCTCCAGGCCCGCAATCAGGCCCGCATCCTTAGTCGCCTGCCGCTGGGCATCGGTGAAGTAGGCAGGCACGGTAATCACCGCTTTGGTCACTTTTTCGCCCAGATAGGCTTCAGCTTGATCCCGGAGCTTCTGGAGGATCATCGCCGAAATCTGTTGGGGGGTGTATTCTTTGCCATCGATGGTGGCGCGAAAATCCGTCCCCATCCTCCTCTTGATGGACAGGACGGTGCCCTCGGGATTGGTGACGGCTTGGCGCTTGGCCACCTGCCCCACCATGAGCTCCCCCGTTTTCGAAAAGGCAACCACCGATGGGATGGTGCGATCTCCTTCCGCACTGGGAATTACCACTGGTTCTCCACCTTCGATGACAGCTACGACGGAGTTGGTCGTCCCCAGATCAATGCCGATCACCTTGCTCATCAGTCATCATCTCCTTCGTCAGCCTGGATCTCTTTGACAGGCCTCTTGGCCGTCTTAACCATGCTTGATCTTAACAGCCGGTCCTTAAACAGATAGCCCCGGCGCAGCTCGTCAACGACAAAGTCAACGCCCTCTGCATCGGCATTTTCGCAATAGACGGCTTCGTGAAAATGGGGATCAAAAGGAGAACCTATGCCTGGTACAGGTTGTAGGCCCTCTTGGAAGAGGATATCAGTCAGCTTCCGTTGGACCAGCTTCACGCCGCTGTGGAGCCCCTCATCGGGGGTATCGGCACTGGCAAGCAAGGCTCTTTCCAGATCATCCATCACCGGCAGAAGCTTTGCGATCAGCTTACTGTTAGCCTCATCACCAATAGTCTCCATCTCCTGACGGGTCCGCCGCCGGTAATTGTCGAAGTCGGCCCGCAGCCGCAGATAGGCATCCGTCAGTTCGTTCACCTTCGCCCTGAGGGTTTCTACCTCCTGGGAAGGTTGTTCCTTTTTTTCCTCGGTTTCTTCGAATTCCATTTCCGGATCCTTCGGCTGCATCTCCTCATTAGCCACGGTGCTACCTCCAATTCCACTCCCTTAGGGGTCAAATACACACAAAATTCCCTTGGAGATCAGATCTTCCCCCCGGGAATTCGTGCATCGATTCGACTGTCTAGCGACTTCGGGACCATCGGCGGGACATCTTGGTCAACATTTCACTCAAGTTGTCGGCCATGTACTCCACCACCGACACGGCCCGAGCATACTCCATCCTGGTGGGCCCTAAGACTCCTACCAGACCGATCGTCTGGCCGCCAATGCCATATGTTGCGGTGACCATGCTGCAGTCCTTCATC
>JAAZLZ010000301.1 GCA_012799075.1 Bacillota bacterium | reverse complement strand
CGGCAAAGATGGCCTTTTCCTGGTGGGGATACAAGCTTAGCTGGGGCAGCTGCTCCGAGCACCAAAGGGATTCGAACCCTCTCCGCAAAGCTAAGACGTCGGCCCGATGACGGAGTTGAAACCAGGCGGGGGTATCGTAGCTGCCTCGGCATAAATCGCTCAAAACGGCAAGTTCATCGGGCCTGATGGTGGACTCAACAGACATCGATTCCCTCCCTCAGCAACGCGGCTAGTTCCTCCCCTGCCCGTCTTACATCTCCGGCCCCTAAGGTAATGACCAGATCCCCTGGTTGAAGATGGGGTGCCAATCCGGCTGCCAGTCCCTCGAGATCGAAGTAAAGGACTTCCTTTCCCGTCTGCCGTCGGATGTGGCGGGCCAAAACTTCGCTGGTCACCTCAGGGGAGGGTTTTTCCGAAAGGGGTGAATAGATGGGCACAAGGGCGATTAGATCGGCTTCCTTGAGGGCAGGTCCAAACTCATCCCAAAAAAAGCGCGTCCGACTATAGCGATGGGGTTGAAAAACAGCCACGATCCGGCGCTGCCAACCCTCCCGGGCGGCCTGCAAGGTGGCAGCTAATTCCGTGGGGTGATGGGCATAATCATCAAAGAAGAGGATATCGCCCACTTGATCGATGGGCTGGAAACGCCGGCCCACCCCCCGGAAATTGGCCAAATGCCCTGCAGTATCGGCAAAGGTCAGGCCGCATTCCGCCGCGGCTCCAATCACCCCCAAGGCATTGATCAGATTATGCCGACCGGGCACTTGCAGCTTAAGGGTACCTAAGGGCGCCTTATCCTTGAGGACAAGGCATGACGCCTTCCCGGGCCCAAGTTCTACATCGCGGCATGTATACCGGGCGGAGGGATCTAGTCCATAGGTGATGACCCTTCTTTTCCCCGCACTTTGCTGGAGCTGCCGGGTTCCTTCCTCGTCCACCCGCAAAACCAGGGTGCCATCGGGATGGATGTTGTCCACAAACCGGGCATAGGTTCCTTTGAGCCGTTCCCAAGAACCACCATAGAACTCCAGGTGATCGGGCTCGACACTAGTGATCAAAGCGATGTGGGGCCGGTAGCGCAAGAAGGACCCATCGCTCTCATCGGCCTCGGCAACCAGATAGCGGCCCTGTCCATACTTGGCGCCCCCTTGTAGTTCCTCAAGTTCACCCCCGATCAAAATCGTCGGATCCAAGCCAGACCATTCCAAGACTAAGGCCAGCATGGCCGTCACCGTGGTCTTGCCATGGGCCCCGGCCACCGCGATGCCCACCCTTTCATTCATTAGCTCCGCTAGGGCCTGGGAACGGTGAAGCACGGGAATGCCCGCGGCCCGGGCTTGTTCGAGCTCTTCGTTTTGGGGGTCGACGGCGGTGGAATAGATGACCAGATCGACCCCCTCTAAATGCTGCGGGCTATGGCCCAAACTAACCACAGCCCCCCATCGAACTAGTTGTCGGGCAGTCGCGTTCATGCGCAGATCGCAGCCGGTCACCCTTTTCCCCATTTGTAAAAGCACTTGGGCCAGAGAGCTCATCCCTGACCCCCCAATCCCCATTATATGGATCTGATGGCTGCTATTTAGAATCCCCAAAGTCATCCTTCCTCGCACCCACAGACATGGCTCCCTTAATAATATTGCCGGGGTGGGGAATTTTCATGACTAGATTCCGTTCGCCGGCACCCCGGCAACTCCTCTAATGTAGGCAGCTGCCACTTCAGCCAGCAAAGCTGCCGCATTCTTGGCCTCGGCCAGGGTATTGCCCCGGTAATCGCCGATAAAGACCGTCGCTGACTGGGGATGGGCATAGCCGTTGAGCATTGCGTGCTGGACCTTGATGCCCCTTGATAGTCCCGGGTACATATCCTCCACCAAATCACGCAATTGTTCCGCAAAGGCCAGGTTCTGCTCCATGTAGGGATTGTTCTCATCCCCGACCACAAAAAGGATCTTAGCCGCCTCCACATCCTTGACCTTGACCGTGGTGAACCCTGGGGGCCGAGGAGGAAGACCATCCCGGTGAATATCCAGGACCGCTCCAACCACAACCCCTGTGTCCAGCACCTGGCGCAAGCTCTTTAGTGAATTGGGATATGATTCGCTGTACTTAGGATAATCGTGGATTTCCGTGATGTGAATTGTCTTGATGCCCTTAGCCTCCAAAGCCCGGCCTAGTTCCGCACCCACCTCCACAATTTGCCCTGGTTCACCCCTGGTGTGGGAATCCCCCGGAGAGTAGTTTTCTGTGGTATGGGAGTGATAGATGACGACTACCGGAAGAGCAGGTTCGGGGGCCGCCTTCTCCTGGGCATCCTTCGGAGGAACGGGACGGACCTGTCTGCCTCCCGGAGCAAACCCGAAGTATTTGGCTCCCAATACTGCCACTACTACCAACACGACCAAGATGAAGAGCAGACCAGGACCATTTCTTTCGCCACCTCTAAACCTTGCCACCTCCATCGACCTCCTTCCTCGAAAATATATGAGAAAAGGAGGTCCCATATAACCCAGCGAGGGGAAGAATGGGGAAAAGTTGTCTACTCCATCAGACTCCCTAGCTGCTCCATCACCGCTTCTAGTTCAACCATGTATTCCCCGTAAGCCATCCAATCGCCCTTTTGCAGTTGGCTGCGAGCTTTGTTATAGTATTCCACCGCTTGACGGATTAGTTCTGCGGGGCTTTGCAGCGCCCCAGGCTTTTGGGCAATTCCCCCCTTCGACCTGCCGAATATCTCTTGCAGGGCAGCTTGGAAGGTAGGCTGCATGGTAATTCGGTTCTTGTAGGCGACGATGACCATCTTCAGCTCAGGAAGCTGGCTTTGCTCCGCCTGCAGGTATAAAGGCTCCACGTACAGCAGGGAGCCGGCTATGGGAATGACCAATAGATTCCCTCTGACCGCTTGGGAACCCGTCTGACTCCACAGGGTAAGCTGCTGAGAAATGAAGGTGTCCTGGTCGATGCGGGCCTCAATCTGCGCCGGACCGTAAGTCAACGCCTGTTTGGGAAAGCGGTAGACCAGGATCTGACCGTACTTGTCGCCATCACAGCGGACAGCCATCCAGGCCACCATGTTGTTCCTCCGGGCGGGAGTAAAGGGCAGCATGAGGACGAACTCCTCCTTCGCCTCCCCCTCGAGCCGCATCATTACGTAATAAGGACTCATGACCTGTTCTCGGCCCCAAGCCACTTCCCGGGCCGGCTCCCACAGGTCCTCCCGATTGTAGAAGACTGTGGAGCTGCGCATGTGATAAAGGGCATAGACCGTTGTCTGCAGTTGGAAAAGCTCCTCGGGATAGCGGAGATGTTTTTGCAGTCCACTGGACATCTCGGCGATGGGCTTAAACAGTCCGGGATATACCTGGCTGTACATCTTAATCAGGGGATCCTGATCGTCG
>JAAZLZ010000300.1 GCA_012799075.1 Bacillota bacterium | reverse complement strand
GGACTCATCAGACATAAATCTTCCTTGGGAGGAGTTTGACCCGTCCGGGTATGAAATCGCCCTTGGCGTAGCCTACCAGTTTTAGCCAAACCTTGGCCGGTTTGTCTCCTTGGTGCCGGGAGACTGAGGCGGACGACTAAGGCACTATGATTCCTTCCGCGGTGGTTAGGGTGAAATCAGTTGCCGCCACCGGCCATGTTTGGGTCTTGCCCTTCAGGTCCACGGCAAGCCCTTTTGTAATTCGAGATCCGCGATAAAGAAAGCTTGGGCAAGTTTTCTTGGGCATATACTTGAGAAGTTTTTCGATGGAAGGCAAAAGACATTAAGAGGATTTTCTCTTTGAACATCGAAACTAGACAGCACCACAATACTAGAAGGAGGTTCACATGTGACTAATCGACGCATCCATCAAATGTTAGTGCTTGTAGTAGCTTTTGTACTCGCAGTGTCTGTGGTATCTGCAGCCAAGGACAAACCCCTTGTGTTCAAGATGGGGCTTATCGCTCCAGCGGACCATCCGGTAGCCAAGGCCTCACAGCACATGGCTGAGCTGGTCAAGGAACGAACTAACGGAGGTATTGAGATCCAGGTCTTCCCCAACGGTGTGTTGGGCGGTGAGGTTGAACTCCAGTCAGCAGTTCGAAGCGGAGCCGTTCACATGGCTTCCATCGGCGATGGACATGCTGCTGCGTACAGCAAGCCATGGAATATTTTCGTCATGTATTACATCTGGCCCGATGCTGAAACAATGCATCAGATCCAGGCGGGTGCGCCCTTTGAGCCCTTCGTTCGAGACTATGAGAAGAATTCGGGCGTTACTGTCCTTGCTATGAACTGGGAGCAGGGAGCACGGCATCTTTTGGCCAAGAAGCCCGTTCGCACTCCTGAGGATCTAATGGGCGTCAAGATTCGTGTCGACCAGTTGCCCCTCCACTCTGAGAGCTGGAAGGCCATGGGTGCTAATCCTACGCCTCTAGCTTTCCCAGAGATTTATTCCGCCCTGCAGCAAGGGGTCGTTGATGCCATGGAATGCCCCCTAAACTGGATTTACAGCAGCGGATTTCACGAGCATGCCAAATATCTTAATATGACTGCTCATAGCCGCTACATGAATACAGTGATCATTAACACCAAGCTTTTCGAGGGCCTATCTCCCGAGTACCAAGAGATTCTACGGGAATCTGCCCTTGAAGCTGGGCTCTATGAAACCGAGCTGAGCAGGCAGGAAGAGCTGGACTATCGGAAAAAGATGGAGCAAGAAGGAGTTACCTTCGTCGAGGTCGACATCGAGGCTTTCCGAGGCCGTGTCCTTCCCTTGTTTGAGAAGTATATGGATAGGTGGGGCCGCGAAGTCTACGACATCATCATGCAGTAATCGTTGTCGATAACATAGCGAAGGAGTGGGGCTCCCCTCAGTTGGGGGCCCCATCCATTCTATGGATCGTGGGGTGAATGCAAACTGGTGGGGCTTTTGAAAGAGATCAACAATTGGACGGAGAAAGTGATTAAGGGCTTCCTTGTCTTACTACTAGCGGGCATATTGGTCTTGTGCTTCTATCAGGTGGTTACCAGATTTGTCTTCGTTTCCCTTGCCCTTGCCTGGACAGAAGAAGTGGCCCGTTTGCTGTATGTCTGGGCGTGCTTCTTTGGCGCTGCCGTCTTAATCAGGCAAAAGCGCATTATTAGAGTTGATGTTGTCAGTAACGCTCTGTCGGTGTCTTTGGCCCGCATCTTAGAACTAATTGTCCTGCTTAGCATGTTGGCCTTCTCGCTGGTCCTCGTTGTGAAGGGGTTTGAGTTTACCCAATCCATTGCCCAAGACCGCTTGACTCTCCTGGGCTACCCTCGCAACTGGTTCTGGCTTCCCATACCAATGAGCAGTGTCTTCTCCAGCATGTATATCTTGGAACAGGTTATAGACTACTTGCGGGATTGGTTCACTACTTCCCCTATTCATGACGGAATCGGTAGCGACCTGTAACCGTAAAAGGAGCGATAAACTCCATGGGAATGAGTATTGTCATTCAGCTTCTAGGATTCCTCGTGTTAACGGTGCCCGTTGGATTTGCACTGGGCTATGTGGTATTCAACTACTTTCTGGTGAATGGAGTTCCCCTGACCAACTTGATCCAGACCATCGGTCAGGGTGTTAACAACTTCACTTTCCTCGCGGTGCCCTTTTACATCATGGCCGGTCAATTGATGAATACCGGGGGTATGACGAACGCTATCTTCGGTTTTGCCAACGCCCTCGTCGGTCATATCCGGGGCGGACTTGGCCATGTGAATATTTTGGCCAGCATGATTTTTGCCGGCATGTCCGGTGCGGCAGTAGCTGATGCTGCCGGCTTGGGTACGGTGGAAATCAAGGCCATGCTCGATAACGGTTATGATCTAGATTATAGTGTGGCTGTAACTGCAGCTTCGGCGACCATTGGCCCGATTATTCCACCGAGCATCATCATGGTCGTCTACGGAATTACCGCTAATGTGTCTATCGGCAAGCTGTTCCTTGGCGGGATCATTCCAGGTATTCTCATGGGCGTTAGCATGTTGGGCTTGAATCACTACTTTGCGGTTAAGAGGGATTTCCCCGTTAGCAATATCTCGGACCTACAGACGGTCGGCAGCGCTTTTCGCAAAGCACTGCCTGCATTAGTACTTCCGTTGATAATCGTCGGTGGAATCCTCAGCGGCTTCTTTACACCGACAGAGGCAGGTGCTGTAGCCACCGTGTACGCCCTTATCTTGGGAGTGCTTGTCAATCGGGAGGTGTCCCTAGCTGACCTTAAGGAGATTTTCCTGGATACAATGCTCCAGTCGGCTCAGGTGGGCTTTATCGTTGCTACTGCTGCCGCATTTAGTTGGGTCCTCACCTTTGAACAGGTTCCTGTGAGGGTCGCCAATTACCTGACGGAGGCAATCCACAGCCCGGTTGTGCTGCTCCTCGCTCTGAATGCCATTTACTTTTTACTTGGAGCCATTATGGAGGCAAGCGCCATCGTCATCATGACCGTTCCCATTGTCATGCCCTTGGCGATGAAAATGGGCATTGACCCAATTCACCTGGGAGTGCTGGTGGCCATCAACATGTCCGTAGGAACGTTGACGCCGCCCGTCGGCATTGTCATGTATGTGCTGACCGAAATCTCCGGTATCAGCGTCAGGGATTATACCAAGGCAATGCTCCCATGGCTGGGCCTGCTGGTCGCGATTATTCTCTTTTTGATTTTCTTCCCTCCGGCAATTACGTGGCTACCCAATTTGCTGATGTAAAGTTCAGACAACCTTGGCAAGGCCCCAGCTGGGGCCTTGCTCTTTTAATTGCCAATCGCCCCTTTCATAAGTTCTCCTTGGCTAGACAAACTACTCCTAGACGATAGTCCGGAGGGTGAGTCTTTGTCGAAGGATTTGAATCCAGGGGTTGTCGAAACCCTGCTGCGCAAGATCAATGAGCTGATTGAAGGGATGGAGAAGGCTGCCCTGGCCGAGCACATAGAGCTTTATCGTCGCCCGCGCCGGTTGCTCTTCATCAACTTTTGGGCCGGTCTGATGCGGGGTTTTGGCATTGCCGTGGGTTTTACTGTTGTCGGTTCGGTCTTTTTGATCGCCCTTGGGCGACTTGCCGCCTTGAATTTGCCTGTCATCGGTCGCTTTATCGCCGAGATCGTTAGGATCGTCCATGAGACCCTCACCCTTCGGCAGATTTAAGGAGGATAATCATGGATCAACAACTCGAAAGGGAGTTTCGGCATCTCTTGGAAGGGGAGCAAGAGCGTCTGAAGGAGACTTTGGCCAACCTGAATCGAAATCTTTCCCAGTCCCAGAAAGACTCAATCCAAGAGCTTTCCAGTTATGATCAGCATTCAACGGATCTAGGCTCGGAGACTTTTGAACGGAGCAAGGATGTGGGGCTTCGGGATAATGCCCGGCTGGAGCTGGCCATGGTCCATGAGGCAATGGAGCGATTAGACGACGGCACCTATGGAATCTGTGAAGGATGCGGAAGACCCATCGACCTTGACCGTCTGCGAGCAATGCCTGCTTCAACTACCTGTGTACCCTGCAAAGAGCTCGGCGAAGAACAAGTAGAAAGACGTCGCCCCGTGGAGGAAGAGGTGCTATCACCGCCCTTTCACCGTACTTTCACCGATGGACAAGACAGCGTCATTTACGACGGGGAGGACACCTGGCAAGACCTTGCCTCCTACGGAACGGCCAATTCGCCTCAAGACGTCCCCGACGCCCTGGATTATCAAGATGCCTACATTGACGCTGACGAAGCTCAAGGACTAGTTACGCGGATGGATGGGATCGAGGATCTAGATGAAGGGGTCACGGACTTGGACGATATCTATCCTCCCCCGAAGCTGAGCAAGGAAAAGCCCCGGCACGATTGAGAAAATACACTTGTTATGGTACTATGTGACGGGACTTATCGTCATTTTGGGAGGGTGGAGTACTCTTGCGCTATTTTGGCTTGGCCTTGATCACTATGGCCGTTGACCAACTGACCAAGCTGTGGATCCAACGCACTCTTGCCGTGGGAGACACAAAACCCCTTATGGGTGGTCTTGTTTATCTAACCCACGCCCAAAACCCAGGAGGCGCGTTTGGATTATTAGCCCATCAGAACTGGCTGTTCTTTGCCGTGATGGCCCTATTAGTAGTCTTGGTTTTCAAGCTGGTCTACCCGATGACAAAGCGGAGCCCCCTTCTTTGCTATGGCTTGTCTTTCGGCTTGGCGGGGGCCGTTGGCAACCTGATTGACCGCCTGCGGGTAGGCCGGGTGATTGACTTCATCGATGTAGGTTTTTGGCCGGTATTTAACGTAGCTGATGGAGCCATTGTAGTTGGTGTCGCGTTGCTTTTTTGGGAACTCCTTGGCGGGAGAGCAGCCAAATGAGATGGGAGTTTGTC
>JAAZLZ010000299.1 GCA_012799075.1 Bacillota bacterium | reverse complement strand
CAAGCGTCCAAGGTGGATCGCCGCCGCCACCGGTGAAGAATGGGTGCCCCCATAGCAGCTGTAAATGATCTTCATCAGCCAGAAGTCCCCCCATTACTGATGGATAACTACGATGTAAGTGCCATTGCCCACATCGTGGATCACACCTCCGGTGATCCGGCTGATGTACATGGCAACCCTTTCCTTTTCTTCGCTGGAGTCCACATAAAAGATCGGCAGACCCCCTCCCACCTTCTGGGCCTCTTCCGTGATGACTGCAAAGATCCTAGGTCCCCCCTCCACTCAATCACCCCCTTGAGGCTATGGCATGATCTTGCTCGGCTTGGCCTCGGAGGGCTTACGGACACAATCTTCAAGGACGGGTGTCTGCCGGACCGCGGTCATTAAGGCCTCCATGTTCCTCTCCGCGGGAACAATGACCAGGGCCACAACCCCACTAACCAGATCCCTGCGAGCCAAGGGCGTAAACTCCCTTTCACTCACATCCATCCGCACCCCGCAGAGGGTCGCCGCATCGTGGACGATGGCCTGCCGCTGACCGATGTTGGCAAGGGTCGCTTTGGCATCGATGTTCTTTGGGCTAATTGCCACCGCCAAACCCTGTTCCAGGTAGATTTGCCTCGCCTCGGGCTGACCGATGTTCATCAGGTGAATATCCTCCACTACCAGGAGCGGACCATCGAAGCTTATGTCTGCTGGTGTCACATGGGCGATGTCCCCCACCACCTCCCGGGTGATGGAGCGCTTCAGGATCATGATGGTAGCAAGACCCAAGACGATGCCCACCCCGCCGGCAAAAACCATGTTGCCCCAGCGGCTGCCGATTTGGGCCCCTAGGGATGCCACTAAGCCGACCAACATGGCCAGGTAGTTTCTGGCTTCGAAGGTCTTGGCGATGCCTTCAATATAGGCGGTGCCCCGGGGCACTAGTTCCGTCTCTTCGATCCGCTCTAGAGTCTCCCGTTCGATCTTGCGGACCTCCCGAAACTGGGTAGCTGCAAGGGCGAGGAAGGATGCTGCAGCGAACTCCTTGTCGACGATGGCCGGGACGGCTATTGACCCGAGGAAAGCAGCAATGAACCCAAAGGCCAGGTGAACCACGTATGCTTGGGGATAACTGGGGTACTGACGATAATCCACATGAAGGAGAAGCAAACGCCCTAGACTCCCCATCAGGGTCCCGGTGGCAATCACAGTCAAATGTTCCAAGACGCCCACCCCCAGGCAAACACGCATGATGGGTGCCGAAGCACCCACCCCTTACCGACCCCTTGCAGCCAATTGATGTTCATTCATCATCTTCCCCGGACTTCTTCCGCCGCAGAGGACCTAGGGCGTTGGCCATTTCACGGCTGAAGAATTGTCTAAGCCGCGCCTTGAACTCCTCTAGGCTGCCCACGTTCAAGGCTACAAAGCCAATCCCCGCTAAGAACGTCAGAAAAAGCACCCAGGCTACGGCCCTAAGACCAGCGCCGCCTAGCTGCCGGGCGGCCCCGGGACGAGCAGCTGGCGTGAAACCTGCCGCGGCGGGAATGATGCGGGCAAAGGCCCAAGCTGACTTTTGCGCCTCTTCCAAGCTGGTTGTGTGGGCTCCCATTTCCAAAAGCATCATCCTTGGACCGATATCCTGGTTGTAGTTGCCCTTAGCGTGGAAAATCCCCTCGATGATTCCGGGAAGCTCCTTGTCCGCCACTGCCTTAATCCGCTTGGCATACTCTAGATTGGCCCAACGATTTGGGTTTTGCCTTCCCACCACCAGGCGAACTTTGGTCATTTGCTCTCCGTTGACGGTAGTGCGGTAAACCTCAGGAGGGACCGCATCCCGATGAACGTCGAAGAGGGCCACCGCTCCTTGCTGCAACAGTTCTTTGACCGTTCGCCGAGACCGGACGTATGCTCCCCCATCATGGGGATTATGATTGTTGTCCGAGCGTAAAACCCTCAGGCCTACCTGCTCAAGGGCCTGTTGGAAACTCTTGCCCACTTGGTAAATATCGCCTGTATCCTTGCTTTCAGTGCCGCTGGTAGGTACATAGGATTCGGCGCTGTGGGTGTGATAAACCCCCACTGGTCCATCATCACTGCCTTGGGCCAACAGCTGGGTTAAATAGCCTGGAGTCATTACGGAAACGATGGGCAGTTCAACTTCCCCAAGGCAGTCGATCAAGACTCGATCGCCGTCGATGGCCTCCACCCGATACTCCCTGTTGTCTCCGCTGATGTAGGTGTCCCCCGGGTCGAGGTGGCGGGCAGTCATCGTCACCACGTCACCTGTGCTGCGATCGATTAAGGAAAAATACCCTCCGTCGAGCCGTTCATCCTCCTCTTGGGCCCCAGCCGCTATAGGAAGGATGAGCAGCAGAATCAGCACCCAGCCTAGCTTGTTATGCTTCATCTTCACCACCTCCCCTTTCGCTGGTATCGGTCAGCTCTTGGGACAATTCTTCGTCCATGGTCTGGTTCTTCAATGCGGCCATGTCCCCGTCCCGGGCCATCGGTCCACCCTGAAGCCGCTCCCTAGTCTCCCCGACCAACTCGGCAAGGCCCACGGCAATCACCCCGGCTAAGACAATACTATCAAACACGCCGGCTCCCCCGATGGCCATGGTGGCAGGCAGTCCCCGGGCCAAGTTCTTGGACAGACCGATGATATCCGCAAGCAGAATCCCCATTGTCCCGGCAATGAACGCGCCCCGTCTTGACCGGCCCGCCAAGTAGCCAACCACACCGGCCACAATGCTGAAAAGCCAGATAGGATCGATAATATCCCTGTCCGGTGGCTCGAAGTCGGTCACTTGGCTGAGTCCCCAGACAAGGCCGGCGGTCACTAGGGCTGCAACGACCGCCCGGACCTTCTCCCTAGGCTCATCGGCCCGCACCAGGAGAAAAATGGCCAGGGCAAGTGGAACTAAGGCACCCCCCACATTGATGCTTAAATCAACGGTATTCCTTAAGATGGGGATATCGACTAGGCTGCCAACGATCATCAGGCCAATAAACAGCAGCGCTTGTTTATCGGTCAGCCGCATGCGGTCTAGGACCCGGTGGGCAAGTCCGAAGTAGACCAGTGCAGCCACTATCAGCAATGCGATCAACCCCAAAGGCATGCACCAATTCCCCCTTTTGGTCCATATTTCTCGGTTATGGTGCCCTTGCCCCCAGGGTCTTATGCTTGAAAGTTCGCGCAGGACAATTGCTGATGTGAGTGAAGCTGCATCCCAGGAAGACAAAAGGCAAAGGATACCTGTGATGATATCCCTTGCCTTTTCGGCGTCATACCTTATTGAATCTACCTGGGCAGCCGACTAATCCTCTTCTTCTTGGTCGAATAGGTCGGCCAGGTCATCGCCAATCATATCGCCAATTGTAACCGTGTCAGCATCGCCAGGGGAGTACCGGGGAGAAGTCTCTTCGGCTGGCTCCGGACTGGTCTTCGGCACCTCTCTTATGCTGAGGCCAATGCGATGGGCGGCACCGTCGATGCTGAGTATTTTAACTTGGACTTCTTCGCCCTCTTGAACCACTTCCCGGGGATCGTTGACGTGGTGGTCGGCCATCTGGGAAATATGGACTAAGCCTTCAACTCCATCCTCCAGCTTGACAAAGGCGCCAAAATCCACCACCCGAGTAACCTGTCCCTCGACGGTTTCTCCTACCCGATAGCGCTCATCAATATCATCCCAGGGATCAGGGAGGGTCTGCTTCAAGCCCAAGGAAATCCTTTCACTTTCCCTGTCCACGTTCAAAACCATGATCCGGATCTCATCATCTTCGGAGACAATGTCCGAAGGATGACGCACCCGACTCCAAGCCATCTCGGAGACATGCAAGAGGCCCTCTACGCCTGAGCCGATATCCACAAAGGCGCCAAAATCAGTTATTCTACGGACGATGCCTGTAACAATCTGACCCTCTTGCAGTTCAGCAAAGATCCGGGCCTTGGCTTCCTGATATTCCTCTTCCAGGACCTCTTTGCGGGACAGGACGACGTTGTTGCGATCCCTATCCAATTCGATAACTTTCAAGCGCAAATTCTGGCCAACATATTCATCTAGGTTTTCCACGTAATTGCGGGCAACATGGGAAGCAGGTACGAAACCCCTGACACCCACATCAACCAAGAGACCGCCCTTGACCCGCTCCCGGACCCTTGCTTCAATGACTTCACCGGTCTGGTGAGCTTCCTCGAGGGTCTCCCAAGTCTTCATGGTGTCGGCGCGCCGCTTGGAGAGCTGAACGTTTCCTTCGTCCTCCACCTTCGTCACAACCACTTGGATCTCATCGCCCCGCTGGACCACATCTTCAATGGATTGGCCCGAACGCAAGCCCAACTCCCGATAGGGAATCACCCCTTCGGACTTGTACCCAATGTCTACCAAAACCTCATCGTCGCCAACCTGAACCACATGTCCCGTGACCATTTGTCCCGGGGTGATGGTTACAAAGGTCTCCGCGTACTTCTCCTTCATGTTCATGTCCGACTCACTTGCGGCTGCTTCCGGCGCCCCCTCTTCCTGTTCCGGCGCAGACTCCTCGACCGCGCCATTTTCCTCCGAAACCGTCTCCTCGGTTTCTTCCGGATTTAGGGCATCCGTTTGTTCAATAGTCTGTCTTTCCTCACTGAACTCCTTCATTCTCCTGATAACCCCCTCAATTAACCATGTGGGCGTGGAGGCTCCCGCAGTAATCCCCACCGTCGCCACGGAGTCGAACCATTCCTTCTTCAGTTCCGCCTCCGTTTCGATGTGGTACGTGCGAGCACCACCCTTACCACACATTTGTGCCAGTCGTGAGGTATTAGCACTATTATGTCCCCCAACAACCAGCATAACATCT
>JAAZLZ010000024.1 GCA_012799075.1 Bacillota bacterium | reverse complement strand
CCGTTCACCTTAGTCTCTAGGATGCCCCTTTGTTTCCGAAACCCATCCAATCGACTGGCCAGTTCTCCGATGGTGCTGGTTTTCTCCTCCAGCTCGCCCTTGATGGTCATAATTTGTTGTTGCTGAGCCTTGATTGCCTGCTCCAACTTCAGGAGCTTGTCCTCGGCTTGGTGCAAGGCTTGCCGTTGCTGCCTTTGTCGATTCTCTAGTTCCATCCAGTAGGTCTGTTGGGCTTCTTGCAGCTTGCCCAGTTCAAGCCGGGCATCCTTCAATTCCCTTAGCTTCTCTTCTTCCCTTTCTAACGCAGCCTGCTGACTGGTCACCGCCACTTCCGCGGCCCTTAGATCTTGTTCATCCGCTCGCGAGGTGTTTTCCAGCTGCAGGATTATCCCCTGCAGCTTCTTGACCTCTTCTTCGAGATGGTTCCGTTGGGCCTTGCACTGCCCATGCTTTGCCTGTAAATGAACCAACTCGTCCCTGTTTCGCTTAAGGGCCTTTGCCAGCTGGTTCTGCTGGGCTGTTAGGGCCTGGATCTGGTCGACCAATCGGTTTTGCTGCAGCTCCAAGCCGTCTAGTTCCTTAAGCCTTCGAGCCAGCTCCAATTCCATCTGATGGTGCCGTTCTTGAAGATCACGGAGTTCTTGTTCATATGATTCTTCCTGTTCTTGCAGGAGGGCATGCTCCCGTTGTTTGTCCCGCAGCTGCCCTTCCTTTTCCACCAGGAAGGCTCCCAACTCTTCCAGTTGCCGTTTTCGCTGCAGCAGGGAGGCGTCGCCTTGTCGGCTGCTGCCCCCCGTAATGGCGCCGCCGGGGCTGATGAAATCTCCGTCCAGGGTGATGATCCGTTGAAAGGAGCGGAGCTTGCGGGCAAGGTTCGTCGCAGACTCAAGATCCGTGGTTAGGATGCAGCGGCCGAGCAGGTATTCAACGGCTGGGCGAAACAAAGGATCGAATGCCACAAGATCGGAGGCGACGCCGATCACTCCAGGGGAAGACAAGTGCCGTGCATCTCCCTGCGAAAGTCGTTGGGGTCGAATCGTGTCCAGGGGAAGAAAAGTCGCCCGTCCGCCCTTCTCCTCTTTCAAGAATCGAACAACGGCTAGGGCTACCTCTTCCGTAGATGTAATGATGTTTTGCAGACCGCTCCCCAAGGCGATAGCAATTGCCTTTTCATATTCAGCCGGGACCTGGATTAGCCGGGCCAAAGCTCCATAGACCCCCGGCCAGCGATCTTGCTGCTGCAACACTGTCCGGGAGCCGAGAAAATACCCTTGGTAGCTTCGCTCCATTTCCTCTAGCGCCTGCAGACGGGCCTGCCGTTCTTGAATCGACCGCTCTAAGGCCGTCAGCTCCCCTTGAAGCTTGCGAGTACTTGATTGGAGGGATATCAGCTTCCCTTGGGTTTCCTCCCTGTTGTGCTGCAGGTCATCTTGGACGGCCCGGGCCTCCTGGACAGACTGCTCCACCCTATGGCATTGGTCCTTGAGGGCAGCCGAATAATCCTTCAGGTTTTCCAGTTCGCCAGTCAAGTTCTCCGCCGCTTCTTGCAGCCTGGTGATTTCCTTATTCAGGTTTTGCTCTTCGTTTCTTAGGCCGACTTCCTCTTGCAGGGCATCGATGAGTTGGCTCCGCATCTCTTCCAGTTTGCCCCGGGCAGAAACAAGTCCATCCCGGGTTGTGCTTTCTCGCTGGGAGCGGTCTTGGAAGTAGTTGCGGGCGGTAGTCAAAGCAATTTGGGCCTTGTCCACCCGGCCCTGCTGCTCATTTATGGCCATGGCTAAGTCCCGCCCTTTGCTCTCCAGTTCTTCCCGGCTGTCTTTGCTGGTGGAAAGTTCCCTTTGCAGCAGCTCAAGCTCACCGGTCACCAACTGGATGTGGGCCCGCAGATTACTGGCACTAGCTTGTTGGTCCTCAAGGTTTCTTGCCTGCTCCCCGAGGAGTCTTTCAAGGTCCGCCGCTTCTTCCTTGAGGGTGTTCCTGTCGATGTCGGCCCTTTGACTTGCAGCGATGATTTCACTGAGATGCCCCTGGTGTACCTCTAGGAGGGATGAGAGCTCCTGTTCCTTCTCGCTCAACTTGTGCCATCGCCACAGGGTCAAGGTCTCCTCAGCTCGGCGAAGCCGTGATCGCAGTTCCAGGTAGCGGCGGGCCCGTGCGGCCCGAGCTTGGAGGGGTCCCAACTGTCCCTTGAGCCCCGTCAGCAGAGTCTCGATTCTGCCCAGGTCCTCGTTGGTTCGGGTCAAACGAAGATGGGCTTGTTCTTTCTTGATTTTATACTTATTGATGCCGGCGGCTTCATCAAGCAGGATCCGCCTATCCAAGGCGTTGGCGCTTAGGATGCTGTCTAGTTGCCCTTGCCCGATCAGGGCATAGGACGCCTTGCCCAAACCCGTATCCATGAACAGCTCCTGGATATCCCTCAGGCGGCAGGATGTTTGGTTGATGGCAAATTGGCTCTCCCCCGACCGGAACAGTTTACGGGTGATGGTGATTTCTTTGTAAGGTAGGGGCAAGGTTTCGAATTTGTTGTCCAACGTCAAGGCTACTTCTGCATAGCCAAGGGGTGGCCGCTTGGCAGTGCCCGCAAAAATCACATCTTCCATCCTGCTTCCCCTCAGGCTGCGGGCGCTTTGCTCCCCAAGCACCCAACGAATGGCATCGGCCACGTTGCTTTTGCCGCATCCGTTAGGGCCGACCACAGCACTGAGGCCGGTCCCAAATTCGATGCGGGTGCGTTGGGCAAAGGATTTGAATCCAACGAGTTCAAGGCGTTTGAGGTGCAATCAGAATCTCTCCCCTTAGGGCATTCATCATTGATTATAACACGGAATGGGTGCGGTGGAATGTCTTTCCCCCATTCCAGGCACGACTTTAGCTAGTACTGATGGGGAGAGAAATCAGGGGGAGCTTCCGATAAAGATCCTCCCGTTTGCGTACGCTAAGGGGGACTTGGGGGCTGAGGAGGGAACCGTATTTATGAACAATGCGGCCTAGTTTTAGCTTAACCCGGGTGCGGGCATTGTCGATGACTTTGCTGCCCACTCCCAGCTCCCGTTCGATTTCTTGGGATGAATAGCCGCTGACAAGGAAAATCAGTACGGTGTATTCCAGGATGGACAAGTGGTTTTTCAGGACCTGATGCAGCCTTTGAGTGAGGATTTGCTCCTCCACCAATTCTTCTGGGCTGCGGCCGCTGGATATGTGGTCCAGTACGGTCCTGGTTTCATCAGGATTGACGAAGGTGTAAAGGGAGATAGCATCGTTTAAGGCCCGGTGTTTGTTGCCGTTGGTATGTTTGATGACATTGTAGATCTTACGGATGATGCAAATGTAGGCGAAGGAACTGAACTTGATATCGAACTTATCCGGACGGTATTCGTCGATGGCGCTCATTAAGCCGATCATACCTTCTTGGATTAGATCATCATAGTCAAGGAAAGAAGCATAGTGATTCCGAACGATGTGCTTGATCATGGGAAGATATTTTCGGACAAGCTCTTCTTTGGCTCTGCTGTCACCTGCGCGGACTTGCATGATTAACTGCAAATCGAGGGATTGATTGCCCATGTCCAAGAAGTCCACCCCTTCCATTAGCGGTTCCGCGTCTAATATATATTGCTTGTCTAAGGTAAATATGTCCGAAAGAGGTGGAAAAAGGGTCTCCCCTCCCTGGAGGGAGGGGAGCAACTGGTGCTGTTAACCACACCGTGGTCCCTTGTTAGCGGGGTTCAACTAAGAAGCGAATGGCAGTTCTTTCTTGGTTGTCAATTTCGATCTCGGCGAAGGCGGGTATGCAAACCAGATCGATGCCGTTCGGGGCGACGAACCCCCTACTAATTGCAATGGCTTTGATGGCCTGGTTTACAGCCCCCGCACCTACAGCTTGTAGTTCCGCCGACCCCATTTCCCGAACCACGGCGGCCAGAGCCCCTGCAACCGACTTTGGCTTGGAATGTGCTGCCACCTTGAGTATCTCCATGGTAGTCCTCCTTCTGTTTCAAACATTGCTAGTCAGTACTACAGCTTGGAAACCTTTCCTCTGGCTGGGATTACGGGTATGTTTAGTGAACCTTTTCCTGCTGTCATCACCTCGTTTGGGTATTCTGACGGTTTCCTCAAGGGCACCCATATTCTCTTGGTAAACTTATTCGCCAATTAACTGAAAAATCCTTCTTTAGTTGAAGGTTTTGTGCCATACATGAGGACGGTACAGCTGCATCAAGAAGTTGCCACGTTTATGGTAAAGGTTTTTAGTTCCGATCCCATAATTTGTATGTAGGGATTGGCTGTGCCCTGTTGGGAAAGGGGATTCATGTGGATAATTTGGAAAAGATGGCCCTATTGATTCAAAAAAACCCCAGCATCACCGGGAAGGAATTGGCCCGGCAGCTGGGATATGCCCAGGAAAAATCGATTTATTACTGGCTCAACAAGTGGGGCTACAAGGGGCTTCGCGAGTTCAAAGACGAGGTGCTCGCCTGGGAGAGGAGACCTTACAGCCAGGTGGCCGAGTCCGGCATCCGCTATACCGTTCAAGAACTGCCCTTGCAGGGCAGCACCCATGCCCCGGGGCCACCGCAAGAGGAAGTCGAATCGGTCATCCCCCTTGTGGTAGGCGAAGGTGAACTGAGTACTGCCAGCTTTGCCTTGGCCATCTCAACCGATGACTACTATCCACTCGTTGGGATAAACGACCTGATTATCGTCGATCCCCGGGCTAATTTCGTCAGCGGCGATTTGTTCCTTGTTTCAGGGGAGAACGATCAGCCGCAGCTTCGCCGACTATATGATATTGGTGATGAATATCTGATCATCCATCCCCTCCGGGGCTCGAAGTTTGGCACTCTGTCAAAGAAAAGCCGCGCCCTGGTGGGCAAAGTAGTCCGGATGGTCAGGCATTTATGACGGTGATCCGGTCCAAGGCTTCTTTTGCCGCCGCTTGCTCGGCGGCTTTTTTCGATCGACCTGAGCCTGTCCCCCGCACCAGGTCTTGCCAGTAGACTTCCACAGTGAAGGTTTTGTTATGGTCTGGCCCCTCGGCCCTTACCAGCCGGTACATGGGCGTTTCTTTTTCCTTTTCTTGAACCAGCTCCTGCAGTTGGGTCTTAGGATCGACCAATGTATCGCCGGCGATTACACGATTAATCTCCTTGGCGACGCTGGATAGGACGAATTTGCGGGCTACATCAAGCCCTCCGTCAAGGTAAAGGGCACCCACGACGGCCTCAAAGGCATCACATAGGGTTGAAGAGCGGTGCCGTCCACCGCTCTTCGCTTCCCCTTTACCCAAAAAGAGGACTTGACCCAAACCCAATCGACGGGCTACGCAGGCCAAAGAAGGTTCACAGACTACTGCCGACCGGAGTCGGGCCAAATGCCCCTCCGGTGCTTCTTCTAGACGATTATAAAGATGTTCTGTAACGATAAGGCCCAGCACGGCATCACCTAACAGCTCCAGCCTTTCATTGTCGCCGTGGGCTGCAGCGTGGGTTTCATTGGCAAAGGAAGTGTGGGTGAGGGCCAATCGCAGCAGAGACAGGTTCTTAAAGGTATAACCAAGGGTTTCTTGCGCCCATCTGTTCCATTGTGCATCTGTATTTGCCATATCAGCCACCTCTGCTTACTTGCTGTAGCGACGAAAGATAAGGACGGCATTATGTCCTCCAAAACCGAACGAATTGGACATGACAATGTCTAAATTGGCTTTCCGGGCTTCATTGGGGACGTAATCCAAATCACAGGAGGGATCTGGTGTGGTGAGGTTAATCGTTGGGGGTATCTGTCGGTGCTTGACGGCCAGCAAGGAAGCGATGGCCTCTACTCCCCCCGCCGCTCCCAAAAGATGACCTGTCATGGACTTGGTAGAACTGATGGGAACCTGGTAGGCATGCTCCTTAAACACCCGTTTGATTGCCTGGGTCTCCGTTTGGTCATTGTATTTGGTTCCCGTTCCATGGGCGTTGATGTAATCTACATCCCTAAAGGTAAGCTTAGCATCGTCTAGGGCGCTTAGCATGGCCCGGGCAGCGCCTTCACCTTCGGGCGCAGGAGCGGTGATATGGTATGCGTCGGCGGTCGCTCCATAACCGATGATTTCCCCATGGATTTGGGCTCCCCGACGCAGGGCGCTTTCCAGTTCTTCCAAAATGAGGATCCCTGCGCCCTCCCCAAGCACGAATCCATCCCGATGCAAGTCAAAGGGCCGACACGCGCCCTTTGGATCATCATTGCGAACGGACATGGTTCTGGCCGAGCAAAAACCCGCCATGGCCAGCCTGCTCAAGGCTGCTTCACTGCCGCCGGCGATCATTGCATCCGCACACCCCCGCTCGATGACCCGATAAGCATCCCCAATGCAATGGCTTCCCGTAGCACAAGCGGTCACGGTAGCGGAATTGTGTCCTTTGGCTCCGGTGATGATGGAAATCTGCCCCGCCGCCATATCGGGGATGAGCATCGGCACCAAGAAGGGGCTGACCCTGCCAGGACCCCGTTCGTAGAGTGCGATGGCCTCCTGCTCCAATGTCTCTATCCCGCCGATTCCCGAACCAACGATCACGCCGATCCGGTGGGCGTTGCTCTCATCGATGGTTAGCTTGGCATCTTCAAGGGCCTGCTTGGCGGCCACTACAGCAAACTGGGTGAACCGGTCCATACGCCGGGCTTCTTTTGCACCCAGATGCTCAGTCGGTTCAAACCCCTTTACTTCCGCAGCAATTTGGGTTGAGAACTTAGAGGCATCGAACCGGGTGATTTTGCAGACACCTGAGTTGCCTGCAACCAAGGAATGCCAGAATGATTCCAAAGTGCTGCCGATGGGTGAGATTACACCCATCCCTGTGATGACAACACGGCGTTTATTAGTCATCATGCCACCCCACTTTGCTATGAATGTCGCCCACGGCAAATGTGGTCACCGTGGGCGACCGATGATCAAAGGGCGGTGATAAAAACCAGGGACCTACTCCACTCGTTCCTTAAGATACTCAACGGCACTGCCAACCGTTGTGATGTTCTCGGCGTCCTCATCAGGGATTTCCAGGTCGAACTCCTCTTCAAGGGTCATGACCAACTCCACGATGTCCAAGGAATCCGCACCCAAATTGTCCACAAAAGAAGCATCCAGGGTGACCTGTTCTTCATCCACTCCGAGCTGCTCCACGATGATCTGTTTAACGCGTTCAAATAGATCCACGGGGCCACCTCCTAAGATCTTGTTACATTAGTAATCCGCCGTTGACTTGCATTACTTGACCAGTAATGTAGCTTGCCTCATCGCTGACTAGAAAAGCCACCGCGGCTGCCACTTCATCAGGATGGCCGATCCGACCAACCGGAATTTGTTGGAGCAACCGCATCCGCTGGTCTTCTTTGAGGGATGCGGTCATATCGGTCTCGATGAATCCCGGGGCAACCACATTGACCGTAATGCCGCGACCGGCCACCTCTCGGGCAAGGCTCTTACTAAAACCGATAATGCCGGCTTTAGCTGCGGCATAGTTGGTTTGCCCGGAATTACCCATGATGCCCACTACCGAAGAAATGTTAATTACCCTCCCCCAGCGTTCCTTGAGCATGGTGCGAATTGCCCCTTGGCAACAGTTGAACACACCCTTCAAGTTGACGGCAAGCACTGTGTCCCAATCGGCCTCCTTCATTCGCAGGAGGAGTCCATCTCTGGTGATGCCGGCGTTATTCACCAGGATATGCAGGCCGCCCCACTCATCGAGGACTCGCCCAATTAGGGCCTCCACCGCCAATGAGTCGGAAACGTCAGCACCTAACCCTATCACTTGACCATCAGGGGACAACTGGCTGGCTGCTTGCTGGGCGAGTTCTTCTGTGCGTCCGCAAACGGCCACCTTTGCACCGTCCTGAGCCAAGCGTGCGGCTATGGCCCGGCCGATTCCTCGGGTGCCCCCCGTTACCAGGGCCACCTTGCCCACTAGTCTCATCTTACTATATCCCCTTTCTTTGATGCAACCAGTTTTTCCAGGCCGCGGGGCTCCGCTGCGCTATAAATAGCTGTGTCTTTGGCAATCCGTCTGATCAATCCCCCAAGAACCTTCCCCGGGCCTACTTCAACAAAGGCCTCGGCCCCATGGACCAGCATGGCCTCGATGGTTTCTTCCCATCGAACCGGATTAGTCAATTGGGCGGCCAGGATGTCCTTAATTTCGTTGGCTGACGCTACCTTGCCATTGACGCTGCTGTAGACATCACCCGAAGGCGCACATGGTTCAAGGGCCTCTAGACTGGGGGCCAAAGCCCTAGCCGCGGGGGCCATCAAGGAACTGTGGAAAGGTCCGGACACATCCAGCGGGATGACTCGCCTTGCTCCCATCTTCAGGGCCAGCTGGCGGGCTGCTTCTAGGGCCTTTTGCTCGCCGGAAATAACCACTTGCCTGGGGCAGTTGTAGTTGGCAACTTCAACCACGCCGCCAGCTAGGGTGCAAAGCTCATCCACAAAGGTTCGGTCCAGTCCCAAGATGGCCGTCATGCCTCCCTGGCCTTTGGGGTACGCCTCTTCCATCAGTTCACCCCGCCGGCGAACCAGGCTTAAGGCATCGGCAAAAGGCAGAGCACCTGCAGCAACCAAGGCCGAATATTCCCCGAGACTGTGTCCGGCATACATCTCGGCCTCAATCCCGTGGGCCAATAATACCCGATGACAGGCGATGCTTGCCGTCAACAGGGCGGGTTGGGCATAGGCTGTTTGCTGCAGGACTTCTGCAGGACCTTCAAAACATAGGCGTCGAAGAGAGAATCCCAATACCTGGTCGGCCTCTTCCCAGATGGCCCGGGCTGCCCGGCTTGCGTCATGAAAATCCCTTCCCATCCCCACATGCTGAGAGCCTTGACCTGGAAAGACAAACGCGAGCTTAGTCATTGTCCTTGTCCACCCATTCGATAATCATGGCGCCCCAGGTCAATCCTGCTCCGAAACCCACGAGAAGAACGCGATCTCCTCCTTTGATGCGTCCCGATCGGGCCGCTTCGTCCAAAGCAATTCCGATGGAAGCGGCGGAGGTATTGCCGTATTCGTCCACATTGACATACACTTGGGTGTCCTTCAATTTGAGCCGATGGGCAGCGGACTCGATGATCCGGATATTGGCCTGGTGGGGAATGAACAGGTCAATGTCTTCAGGCTCCAACCCGGCATCGGCCAAGACCTTCAAAGAGGCCTCCACCATGATGCGTACGGCGAACTTAAAGACATCGTTGCCGCACATTTCAATGTAGTGCCAGCCTGCCTCCAAGGTGGCAGGGCTTGCCGGGTGACGGGAGCCCCCAGCGCGAATGAGAAGTTTCTCCCAGCCCCTTCCATCGGCACCTAAGTAGGATGCCAGCACCCCGGCCCGGTCCGCCCCCTCAACGAGGCAGGCGCCGGCCCCGTCGCCGAACAAGACACAAGTCGTCCGGTCTTGGAAATTGGTGATCTTGCTGAGACAATCCGCTCCGATGATCAACGCTCGGTTATAAGCACCGGAGGTTATGGAATGCATGGCCATATCCAAGCCATAGATCAAACCAGAACATCCCGCGGAAAGGTCGTAGCAAGCAGCGCCCCAAGCCCCGAGATTCTTTTGCACAAGGCAGCTTGTCGCGGGGAAGAACATGTCGGGGGTGATGGTGGCAACGATGATCAGGTCCAGTTGTTCCGGCGAGACTCCTCCGTCCTCCAAAGCCAATCGACCGGCTTCGGTCGCTAGATCAGAAGTAGCTGTATGCTCATCGGCGATTCGTCGCCGCAGAATTCCAGTCCGGGTGCGGATCCATTCATCGGAAGTGTCCACCATTTTCTCTAAATCAAAGTTAGATAGAACCCTAGTTGGTACTGCATGACCCGTTCCCTTGATGACCACGTTGCGTTTATTTCCGTTAGTCATGGGGTGTCACCGTCCATTTCCTGAATTCGCAAGCGGATCTTTTCAGTCAACGAGGTCTCCACCGCCTGGGCCGCGACTCTAATGGCATTCAAAATGGCCTTGGCGTTGGAACTGCCATGGGCGATGATGCAAGTGCCATCGACGCCTAGGAGGGGAGCGCCCCCATATTCGGTGTAATCAAGGCGCCTGACAATGCTGCGAAGATGAGGCAAAAGGAGCCAGCCTCCCGCTATCCCCCGCAGGTTCCGGCCCATTTCCTCTTTGAGCTGGGCAAACAATGCTTCAGCCAGCCCTTCAGCAAACTTCAAGATGATATTGCCCACGAACCCATCGCAGATGATTACATCCGCCCGGCCGGTTGAGATATCCCGACCTTCAATACTACCTATGTAATTGACGGCCCCTGCTTCCTTGAGAAGGGCATGGGCCGCTAGGGTTAGCTCACAACCCTTACTCTCTTCCTCGCCTATGTTCAAGAGGGCCACCTTGGGGCTAGATATTCCCAGGACCGTCGAGGCATAAAGGGAGCCCATGATGGCAAACTGGGCCAGATGCTGGGGGCGGCAATCTACATTGGCGCCCGCATCGAGGATAATGGACATGCCCTTTCGCGTCGGCATTGGTGAACCAATGGCCGGTCGTAACACTCCCGGCAAGCGTCCCAACAGCAAGAGGGCGGCGGCCATGGTGGCCCCCGTATTGCCGGCGCTCACAGCTCCCCCGGCCTGCCCCTTCTTCACCAGTTCGATTGTCTGAACCAGGGAAGACTGGCGCTTTTTGCGGACCGCTTCCACTGGATGGTCATCCATCGTGATCACTTCAGGGGCGTGGTGGATGGTCAGTTGGGGTAGACGGCCCACCTCGTCCCAGAGAGGCTCCAGTTGCTCAGTATTTCCCACTAAGATGACTTCGATGCCTTCCTGGGCGGCCAGGGCCGAACCCTTGACCAGTTCGTCAGGTGCATAATCCCCACCCATGGCGTCTACCGCAATACGCACTTGCTCCCCTCCCTCAGGCCTCAGTCCCTATGAAAAAGGCAAGCCGGTCGCGCGGCTGGGCGCGTTAGCTTGCTCTGATGGATTCCCTTTGCGTTACATCTCTAGCCTTCGTTAGCCTCAACGGTCAACACTTGACGCCCCGCATACTTGCCACAGTTAAGACAAGCTCGATGGGGCAGCTTAGGCTCGCGGCAACTGTCACATACACTCAAGCTGGGATGGCTCAGTTTCCAGTTGGCCCGCCGCTTATTTGTCCTTGATTTTGAATGACGCCTCTTAGGGTTAGCCATATCTTCCCGGATGGATTCCGGGAATCACCTACCTTTCTCTTTCGCATCCTCCAGTAGTTCCTTAAGGCCCGCTAGGCGAGGATCGATGTCATCTATCTCGCATTGGCACTTGTCTTCGTTGCGATTCTTGCCACAGATGGGGCAAATGCCTGCGCAATCCGGATGACAAAGAACCTTCATTGGCAGCCCTAGCAGGATGCTGTCCTTCAGTATTGAGCTAAGATCGATGGTGTCACCAGTGTACCAGTTATCTGCTTCGTCATCTTCTTCGTTGAAGATGTCCCCGGGGGTTGTTTTCTTTGGGTTAAGCTCGCTTTCCTTTTCCCGGTAGAATTCCTCGCTGAGGGGCACCTTGACCGGCACAACCGTCGGTTGCAGGCAGCGGTCGCACGTTAATCCCAGAGCAGTTTCCATGCTGCCCTGGAGCAATATGCACTCCCCAGTGTTAGTCAAAGTGAAGACCAGTCGTAAAGGTTCAATACAGGTGACTTCCCGCTGCTGGAGTTCAAGTGGCGGGCACTTGGTCTCCAGATTGAAATCTAAGCTTGCCCCCTTTTGTTCCATTATCGGGGCGATATTAACCTTCATCGGCTCGGTCACCTCGTTGATTATATAGAAAATTATTCTCGGCTGTCAAGGTCATTCCACTTGATAGCCGGCGGCTTGCAGGATCTTGTTTTGATGTTGTTCGTCTACCTTGTGGCTGTTATGTAGCTGGCTGCCCAAAAAATGCAGGCAGATGTGACCGGGGAATCCATTATCTCGGATCGATGCACCTCCATGGGGGTTCCCGTTAATTGAGCCGGCGATTCGCATCCCCTCGATCTCTACGATGACCGGTCGGCGCTCCCAGCTCCACCTACCCCCGTATATTTCCCTCAGTACGGTCACATCCTGCTTCGTCAATGGCTCCACATCGGCGTGATAGTGACCGTAATAGCGGCGAACCCGAAACTTGGATCCTGTTTGAACATCTGTTAGCACCGCCACGGAAAAGTTGTCGAAGAGCTCATCCACCTCGGACCATGGTAGAAGTTCAACCCCCGACTTGCTTTGTCCTCGTCCTGGTATGGACAATTCCTGGCCGGGTTGGATCAAGCTAGGATCCTTGATATTGTTCACTCGGGCCAGGGCATTTATCCCCACGGAAAATCGGCGGGCGATGGTCCAAAGGGTGTCTCCCTGACGGACAACGTACTTCATTCCTTGGCCGCCGCCCTCCCGGACCCGTCTGTCTAGGAGCTGCCAGGTCTGTTGTCCCACAATGCCGTCGGCATGTAGGCCATTGTCCTTTTGGAAGGCCTGGACTGCCTTTTGGCTTTGGGATCCCAGGACACCATCGGGAACAGCGTCGGTATAGTTCAGCAAGTGAAGGAAGTGTTGGAGCAAACAGACGTAAGACCCGCGACTTCCCTCGCGGAGTACGGGACGATTAGCCATGCAAGGGACGGCAAGGCACAGAAGAAGACAAAAGATGAATAGACTCATTCGGCGACGAAGCAAATCCCACATCCTCCTTAGCCGTCGTTTCTGTGGCATAATCTTCGGCAAAAACGTCCATCCTCCTCCTTTAGGAGGCCTGTGCACCGGCGATTTTCTCCAAAAACCCAATGGCATCTTCGATGTGATCCACTGCCACTACTTGAATCTGGCCCGAGACCGAGCGGGCCTCGGCTTCGTTGGCTAGCGGCACTAAGAAATAGTCGGCACCGGAGCGGCCCGCGGCAATGACCTTTTGGCGGACTCCACCCACGGCTTCCACCCTCCCTTGCAGGGTTAGGGAGCCGGTTCCTGCTATTTTGCGTCCGCCCGTCAGCTCCCCGGCTGTCAGCTGGTCAAGTATCTCTAAGGCAAACATCAATCCCGCGGAAGAGCCTTTGATGTTGTCCGAATCGATTTCAATCGCCATGGGCAGATCGTACTCATGGTAAGGTCCCACGATTATCTGCAAAACAGGCAGGTCGGGGGCTTGGGATTGGCTGACGGTGGGAACGACGACTTCTAGGAGTTCACCTTCCCTAAGAACAAGAAGCACTACCTCATCGCCCACACTACGGTCTTGAAGCCGCCACTTCAGCTCGTCGGTGGTGGCGATCGGATGGCCATCGATCTTAATGAGAGCATCCCCTGCCTGAAGCAAGCCCCGGGCGGGGCTCCTTGGCAAGACCCTCTCAATGCGGACGAGGCTGTCAACCTGGACCTGATAACCAGCTTGCCGCAGGGCAACGGCCTGGGCCACCATCTTGCTCTCTTCCATCATTCGCTCCATAAGATCAAGGTAGCTGTCCAGGTCCATCCCCTGGGGCAATTCATTTCTGGTGGGGACCAAGTCGGCTTCGGGCCTGGTTAGGGCCCGTAAAGCGGTCAACAAGTTGGCCCTTTGGCTGGAGACGGCCGTTAAAAAAAAGGCCCCTTGCCGTGGGATTTCATCCTGGGGAGTATGGACAAGCCGGGCCAGATCGATGGCTGCCCCCGGTTGAATGACCATAAAAGACATCCCTAGATATCCCTGCAGCAAGACCACCAACAACAACAAGACCGCAAGTTTAGTCTTTCTTCCGTACACCCAGATCCCAACCTTTCCCTATCAAGACCAGCCTAGACCGAAATGGCTAGGTTATCCCCGGAAATACTGCATCTATTTCTAGCATATTCATCTTTAACCCCCAATATATATTCCTCGAGGAGAACCCCGGTGGGACAAGGAAGGGGAGGATCTATTTGGGCAGCTTTCTGGGCAAAGGTCAAGCCAAAGCCTATTTAAGCGCCTTTGTAGGCATTATCGTCACCATCGCCATTGTTCGCTATCCAGAAGAGGCCTTTGAAGCTTCCGTCAACGGACTTCGCTTATGGTTTGACGTAGTCTTGCCTGCTTTGCTTCCTTTTTTCGCCATGGCGGAAATCTTGATGGGTTTAGGTGTCGTTCATTTCACTGGGGTGTTGCTTGAGCCTTTCATGCGACCGGTCTTTCGCATTCCCGGAGTTGGTGCCTTCGCGGTAGCCATGGGCTTGGCATCGGGTTATCCCATCGGAGCCAAGATCACCGCACGGCTTCGACGGGAGAACTTGTGCGACCAAGTGGAGGCTGAACGGCTGGTATCATTTGCCAATACGGCCGATCCTCTTTTCATCGTAGGTGCAGTAGCTGTGGGCATGTTCGGCCTGCCCCAGCTGGGCGCCACCCTCGCTCTGGCCCATTACGTTTCGGTGGTAGTCGTCGGTTTTTTGATGCGCTACTACGGCCAAGGGCGGGAACGTCCCGAAGCGCCCCGGCGGGAAAACATCTTTAAACGGGCCTTCCGTGAACTTTATCGGCACCGCCGGGCCGATGGCCGCCCCTTTGGCCAGCTCTTCGGCGATGCGGTGCGCGACTCCTTTGCTTCCATGCTCTTCATCGGCGGATGCATCATGATGTTCTCCGTTCTCATCCGGGTCCTGACGGTGGCAGGAGTCACCCAGGTAATCGCAGAGGCCTTCAACTTGCTCCTCATGCCCTTTGGCCTCTCCACACACCTTGGCTCCGCCTTAGCCAGCGGCTTTTTCGAAATCACCATCGGCACCGAAGCGGTGAGCAAAGTTTCTGCTCCACTACTGCAAAAGGCCATAGTGGCCAGCTCCATCATCGCCTGGAGTGGATGCTCAGTTCACACCCAGGTGGCCAGCATGCTCCATGGCACCGATATTCGGCTCTTCCCATACATTATGGCTCGCTTGCTCCATGGCGTCTTAGCAGGCATCACTACCCTGTTTCTCATGGGCCCCGGACAACAGGTTATGAAGATTACCATGCCCGTCTTTGCGGGCATGTTTCCCCTAAGCCCTCGGATTCCCTTTTCTGTAAGGCTCCTCTCGGCAACGGGGCTTTTTCTCAAGGTGATGGGCAGTCTCCTGCTTATCGGTGTGGTGATTGGGCTTTGGGAACGGACTCGAATGGTGCGGATTCGTTTCCGGTAGTTTGGGGGCCCAGGGAATCGTCAATTTCCCGTCGTCCCCGTTCAACTACCTGCAGTGTCCGCTCCAGGGCCTTTTGCAGATTGGCCAAGACTTCATTGGCGTACTTTTGCGCACCTTGCTCCAATTCCCTGGATTTGCGCCGGGCTTCTTGAATGATGCGCCTTCCCTCTTCTTGGGATTTTTTCACAACCTCGCTGTCGGCAACCAGGCGGGCCGCGTACTCTTCGGCTTGGAGAACAACTCGTTCCGCTTGTGCCCGACTTTCTTCAAGAAAGCGGTCTCGTTCACCGGAAATGGCCTCTGCTTGCCTGATTTCATCAGGAATAGCGGCCCGAATCTTCTCCAGCAGGCCCAATACCTCTTCCACATCCACCAGCCCCTTGCCGCTCAAGGGAATCACCGGTGCGGATTGGATCAGGTCCTCTAGACGATCCATAAGGATGATCAAATTCATGCGATTCATGGGTTTAACCCCTTTCTCGTTCCGGTTGCTCGGGCTATCCGTGCTTTGAGGCGCTCGGCTACGATGGGCGATATCCACTGGGAAACGTCGCCCCCAAAGGAGGCAATCTCCTTCACCGCGCTAGATGAGATGAAGGAATACTCATTGCTAGTCATCATGAAGACAGTCTCGATCTCCGGATCCAGATGGTGATTCATGGATGCCATCTTAAATTCGAACTCGAAGTCGGAAACGGCCCGGAGCCCTCTTACAATGGCGATGGCCCCTCGGCTTTGGGCGTAGTCAACAACCAAACCTTCATACTGCTCACACACGACGTTATCTAAGTGGGCTAGAACTTCCCGAAGCATGTCCAGCCGCTCTTCGACGGTGAAACAAGGCTTCTTCCGGGGATTGGGCAAAACAACCACGTAGAGTCGATCGAAAAGATCGGCAGCTCTTGAGATAATGTCTATATGCCCGTAAGTAACCGGATCAAAGCTTCCCGGACATACGGCGATCTTCAACGCAACAAGTCGCCCCCTCTGCGGACAAAAAAGGATAAGCTAGTCCCTCCATAGGATTCTCTGCGCCAAAGGTCAAATCCCTTGTCCTCGCTTATTTCAATCAGGTCCTTCGATGAGTGTTCGATGATGATTAGTCCTCCCGCAAGACAAAGATTCCATTGGACCAGGGCATTGACGGTTCGCTGGGCAATCGGGCTGCCGTAGGGCGGGTCGAGGGTGATTACCGAAAAAGCCTCGCCTTTCCTGCCCAAGACGGGAATACCCCTGAGGACGTCCATTGTGTATACCTGGCCCACCTCAGCCAGCCCGGCGATTGCAAGGTTTTCCCGAATCAACCGGACATTCCGCGGCTGCTTTTCCATGAAAACGCAGCGAGCGGCGCCACGACTGAGAGCTTCGATGCCTAATACCCCCGAACCTGCAAAGAGGTCCAAAAAAGGGCGATCGATTATCCGGGATCCTAATATGTTGAAAAGCGATTCCCGCACCCGATCGCTGGTGGGCCTTGTCTGTAAACCTTTGGGGGCTTTTAATCTTCGACCTTTGGCCATACCAGCGATTATGCGCAAGGCCAGCACCTCCCGATCAACTATTTAGGGGCAGGAGCAGCCATGAAGCCAATAGTTCCCGGTCCCGCATGTACTCCGATCGTGCCGCCAATGAGGGAGACAACAAATCGGTCGCAGTTAAAGTCGGCGCGGATCTTTGCCGCTATCCTCTCCGCCTCCTGGGGCACATTGCCGTGGACTAGTCCCACCCAGATGTTCTGCTCTCCCATATCCTCCCGCATGACCTCCAACAGGCGGCGCTCAGCCTTAGCCTTGCCCCTAACCTTCTCCTTGGCCGCCACCAAGCCATCCTCGATGGTCAAGACGGGCTTGATTTGAAGTAAGGAGCCTACCAAGGCCTGGGCTTTGCCGATTCTACCGTTGCGCTGCAGATACTCTAGAGTATCTACCATGAAGTAAGTACTCATCCGGGAAGACATAGCCTTCACCGCTTCGATGATTTCATCTTGTGGGGCTCCGTTTTCCGCAAGCTTTGCGGCATACAGGACCAACAGCCCAACGCCGATGGAAGCTTGTCGGGAATCAACTACCTTGACGAGTCCCTCGGGAACCATCGACGCGGCGATGGTCGCGGATTGCTGGGTGCCTGATAGGCCACCGGACAAATGAATGGAGACGATTTTGCTTCCATCGGCGGTCAGCTCTTGGTACACCTTCGCGAATTCTTGCGGGTTCGGTTGGGTTGTACTCGCCGTCTCCTTGCAAGTCACCAGTTTCTCATACAGTTCGGTACTCGATATCTCCTGGCCGTCCAGATAACTTTCCTGGCCGAAATTG
>JAAZLZ010000298.1 GCA_012799075.1 Bacillota bacterium | reverse complement strand
GAGTTTCACTTAGGGGAAGGTTAGGCCTTTCCCGGTGTCGAAACGTAAGCCCTATGAAGAACTGGGAGGAGGAGTAAGTTTGAACAAGGCAGGTTACGGAGATAGGGCGATCGAGTACTTTGATAGCGGGTACAATTGTGCCGAATCGGCTTTCAAAGGCCTGTGTGATGCAATGGGCAAAGAGGTCAACCCCAGTGTGGTTTCGGGGTTTGGAGGCGGGGTGGGCCGGACGGATTCCCTTTGTGGCGCCTTGACGGGAGCAATTGCTGCGTTGGGGCTGTGGGTTGATCGCCACGGCGAGGGCAAAGGAGAGGGGAAGGAACGGATATACCGGTTAGTAGGCCAACTGGTGCGTGAATTTGGGGATTCGGTGGGAGATGTCAACTGCACCGGGATCACCGGTTTTAACCTGGGTACTGACGAAGGTTACGCCCAGTTCCGGGCTGCTAACAGGCATGCAACCCATTGTGCGCCCGCAGTTCGAAAAGCGGTGGAGTTGGCCTTAACCTTGATGCAGGCGGAATAGCGGCAGCACCTTTGGCAGCAGTTGCTCAAATGTTGATTGCAGCAGGTTGTACTGAACAAGAAAGACCAAGATCCATAGATGGTGGGGGCGTGAGCATGGTCTGGAACGAGATCGAGAAAATGGACCGGGAACAGCTGGGCGAATTGCAGATACATCGTCTGCAGGCGACAGTCAATTGGGTATGGAACAGGGTGCCCGGTTATCGCAGGCGAATGGAGGCAAAAGGAATCCGTCCGGAAGACATTCATTCCTTGGAGGACCTGGCTTTGCTGCCCATGACGACCAAGGACGATCTTAGGGACAATTACCCGTTCGGCCTGTTTGCGGTAGGGCGGGAGGAGATCGTCCGGGTGCATGCATCCTCCGGGACGACGGGCAAGCCGACGGTTGTCGGCTACACTAGTGAAGATATCGGGAATTGGGCGGAAGTAATGGCCCGGACGTTGGTATGTGGAGGGGCCACCAAGAACGATACCATTCAGATCGCCTACGGATATGGGTTATTCACCGGGGGCTTAGGGGTGCACTATGGGGCTGAACGCCTGGGGGCAACGGTGATCCCTACCAGTGCAGGACATACGAAGCGCCAGATCATGTTGATGCAGGACCTGAAGACGACCGTCCTTGCTTGCACGCCTTCCTATGCTTTGTATTTGGCCGAGACCATGGGCGAGCTTGGCATTGCCCCCCGGGACTTATCACTGCGCCTGGGGGTCTTTGGTGCCGAACCCTGGTCTGATGCCATGCGTAAACAGATTGAAGCTTCCCTGGGGATTGATGCCATCGACATTTATGGTCTCAGCGAGATCATGGGGCCTGGGGTGGCTAGTGAGTGCCTGGCCAAGGACGGGCTCCATGTCTTTGAGGACCATTTCATCGCTGAAGTGGTGGATCCGGTGACGGGAAAACCGGTGGAGGATGGAAAACAAGGTGAGCTTGTCTTTACCACCATCACCAAAAAGGGACTGCCCATGATCCGTTATCGAACCAGGGATATTACTATTTTGAATCGCCAACCTTGCAGCTGCGGTCGGACCCATGCCAGGATCAAGAAAGTGTTTGGGCGCACCGATGACATGCTCATTGTCCGGGGCGTCAACGTCTTTCCTTCCCAAATCGAAGAGGTCCTGTTGGCCATGGGGCACACCGAACCCCACTATGTGCTGGTGGTGGATCGGGAGCGGGGCTTGGATGAATTAGAGGTCCGGGTGGAGCTGACCCGGGAGGCCTTCATCGATGAGGTGAGACGGCTTGAGGAATTGGAGAGGCAAATCAAGCGGGGCATCGAGGGCACCTTGGGCATTGGGGTTCAGGTGAAGCTAGTTGAGCCCAAAACCATTGAGCGAAGTGAGGGCAAGGCGAAGCGGGTTATCGATCGTAGGGAGCTTAAATAGCGACGGGGAGGGTAATCCATGAAGGTGAAGCAAATGTCCATCTTTTTGGAGAACAAGTCGGGACGTTTGGCGGCCTTGAGCCGGGCCCTGGCTGAACAGAACATCAACATCCGCGCCCTGTCCCTCGCCGATACCGCTGACTTTGGCATCCTCCGCCTGATTGTGGATGACCCCCAAAAAGGATATGCCTTTCTCAAACAGGAAGGTTTTGCGGTTCGGTTGACGGACGTGTTGGTCATCCGTGTGCCTGATCGACCTGGGGGATTGGCAAAGATCCTTGATGCCATCCACCAGCGGGGCTTGAACGTGGAGTACATGTATGCCTTTGTTCAAAAGGCTGGCGACGATGCCCTGGTGATCGTCCGGATGGATGATCTAGACAACGCCACTGGCATCTTGAAAGAAATGGGCGTGGGCCTTTTAAGTGGGGATGAGGTTTACGCTTTGTGATCCATTGGCAACACTAATCGCGGGACTTGTTGGCTCATGGAGGGTGGGGCATGGGGGAACGGGTGGTGGTCATCGGCGGGGG
>JAAZLZ010000297.1 GCA_012799075.1 Bacillota bacterium | reverse complement strand
TAGTCTAAGGGCCGAATTTGTTAAGCAGACCAGTTGGGCGGTGCCGATGACAATTTCCGCGGCCATCTTGTATCTTCACTTCATGAGTCCACTGCAGGCCGGTCTGGCCACTGCTCAAGCGCTCCTTGATGATAAGGCCAAGGAAGACATGGGTCGGGATGCTTTCGTCCTCCGGGTCGAAAAGCGGAGCGGCTCGCCCCTTACGATTGCAAAGCCCTGGACAATAGGGGGCGAGGAAACCAAGTGGGCATCGCGAATTGACGATTTAAGCACGCAAGTCTTCGGAGCGAACGATGAAGGCTGTTCATCCAGGTTTCTCTACAAGGCATCGGAGCTGCTGGAGCCTTTTGCCTTACCGGAAAAGGATTGTTCTCAAAAACTCGATGCAGTGGACATGATCCCTGTCTTGGCCGCAGAGTACCTGCGGGGACCGGGAGCTCTACTGGATATTAGCTGGAACGAGGCCATCGACAGAATGACGGAACTCTATCAACTATGCCGCTGGGAGCCAAAGGAAACCGGCAGGAAGCAAGACCGTCTGCTGCAGCCGGAGGCGCTGCCTTTGATAAGGTTTCTAGCCCAGGCGAAGGGGGTGAAGTAAATGGGGGAAAAACTATTCCTCTTCGGCTGCGAAGAGAGCTACTTCTTTCGTGAAGGCACCCCCTTCACTGCTGGTGAGGACATCTTCCTCCCGTCGGGTTTTCCACCTAGCTGCAACGTAATGCAGGGGGCGGTCAGAACCGCACTAATGAATGGCCATGGCATTGACTTCGCCAAGTACTACGAAGGCTACTGCAATGTGTGCGGAACACCTGCGGAAGACTGCTTCGTTCTCAGGGCCGTAGGCAGCAGCAAGGGCGGTCGGGAGGACATGGAGCTGGACTTCATCGGCCCCTTCGTGACCCGGGAGACTGATGAGGGCATCGAGCGGCTCTATCAGGCGCCCCGGGATCTTGTCCAGTTGGAGGATCAAGTTGAGCTGGGACGATTGATGCCATCATCGGAGGCGATCCTCACCGACCTTGGGCCCACCTTCCTGCCCCAAGCAGACAAACGATGTCGCTCCTTGTCTGAGACCTGGATAAGTGAGGGGGGACTCCTCAACTACCTGAGGGGCATGACCGTGGATTTGGAGCAGGTGTATTCATCGAACGATAGGTTCCAAAGGTTTATGCGGCGGGAGGAAAGGCTGGGCATTGCCAGGCAACAGAGCACTAGGGCCACATTGCCAGGCATGCTCTATGCAATCGAACACATCAGGCTGGGGGCCCGGTTTGGGTTGGGCGTTCGGGTGCGGGGATGTCCCGATGCACCTGTCCCCGATGTGGTCAAGCTAGGCGGTGAGGGCCGTTGTACAAGCCTTAGGGTGCAAAGCACATCCCCCATTCCTCGGGAAGGAATAGCAGAGGCTATCGACGAGGGGCCAGGGCTGTTTGGCGAGCGGGGGTTCAAGGTGGTTTGCATGAGTCCGGTGCGACTGGGCAACGGGTGGCTGCCCGAGGGGTTTACCAAGGGCAGACAAGACGGCGGCACCTTTTGGGAGGGCGTCCTTGCCGGCATCAACTGCAAGCTGGTCAGCATATGTTCCGGCAGGCCTATTCGAATCGGCGGTTGGGACATGGCTTTGCGCCGGCCAAAGCCTAGGCTCGCTTACATGCCAGCCAGGACTGTGTATTACTTCACCACAAGTCATTCAGGAGCGGAGGTTGTGGAAGGATTGCATGACAGCAAGATCGGCTTCGACACCCGGATCGGCTTCGGCCACATAGTAGTCGGGAGGTGGTAAACATGGCCGGTACTAAAGGAGTGCTATTTCTCTATGGACAAAGCTGGCTCCATCCGGGAGCCGGGGCAAGCACCGGGGCCATTGATTTGCCGGTGCAGCGGGAGGTCCACACCAAGTATCCGATGATTCCGGCCTCCAGCGTCAAGGGCAGTCTGCGGGCAATGGCCGAGACTGTCTCCCCAGATGTTGTTGACAGCATCTTTGGCCCGGGCGTTGAAACCAAGGAGCATTTTGCCGGGGCCCTGTCCGTTGGGGATGCCAAGCTGCTTCTCTTTCCGGTCAGATCGTTGACCCGGTTGTTCTTTTGGATCACGAGTCCCATTGCTTTAGAACGTTTTAGGCGGGATCTTAAGCTGATGGGATTAAGCCCGGATTGGGAGGTGCCCACCGTTGGTAAAAAGAAGGCACTTGTGCCGACGGAATGCAGCACACCCCCTCGCCTCTATCTGGAAGAGATGGACTTCGAGCCGCAAGGAAGCTCCCAAGTCTCGGCAATAGCCCAGTCTTTGGCTGAAAGGCTTAACGCC
>JAAZLZ010000296.1 GCA_012799075.1 Bacillota bacterium | reverse complement strand
TGATGCTCCCCCGGTCGCGCAATATGCTTTATGAGTGCTTGCGGGAGTTTACCGTCATTGAAGAAGAGGGGCGCTTCTTGGGCGCCGGCGGCCTTCATATCATTTGGGAAGACCTGGCCGAAATCCGGGCATTGGCCCTAGTCCCCGAGGCGACGGGGAGGAAGCTGGGGAAGCAACTGGTGCTGACCCTGCTTGAGGAGGCCCGATCCCTTCACATTCCCAGGGTATTTGCCTTAACCTACAATGTGGACTTTTTTGTCAGTTGTGGTTTTCAAGTGGTTTCCAAGGATGACCTGCCCCACAAGGTGTGGAAGGAGTGCATCAACTGTCCCCAGTTTCCCAATTGCGATGAAATCGCCGTTATCCGCGATTTAGACGTATAGACTAAAAGTCGGCCTGTCCTTTCCCAGGGGTATATATCCGGCGCCGCCGGAATACATTTTGTACTAATCTGGAGAAAGGGCGGTGAGGGGACATGTTCCGGCGATTGCGCTATGGACTGCGCCTGTTTGGTCTGCGTATGCGAAGACGTTCATATACCTGGACCCGTCGTCTTCCCCGGGCGGCCATGCGGAACATGGGGCTTTTCTACGGCGGGCTGATCCTGGGGGCCCTCCTGTTGACCGTTAGCAGGTTCTACCCCGGCTTTTACAGCTCCCTGGCCATTGGCGCCTCCCAAGGCATGGCCGCCGTTGTCTCGGGCTGCCAGCGGCTGATCATTCCGGCCATGACCGAAATCACCGGGTCCGACTTGCCCATGGAGCTCCTCAAAAAGGGCCTGCCTATCCTGGAATTGGGCCCGGAGCCTAGTGCCTTCGATGGACAAGATGCGGTGCGGAGCTTGGTTCGGGTGGTAACCAGCTTTGACTTGGCCGATCCGGCCAGCTTCATTACCGCAGGCCTGCCCCAGCTCCAAGGTGCGGGAGTTGAAGAGGCCCCTCGCATTGAGATCACCTTGCCCGATAAACCCGAGCCAATCCCGGAGATGCCTGCTTCAGCACTCCCCGCCAGGGAGCAGCCGCCCCTTCCCAGGGAATGGGGGAGTCGGCCAGTCATGGCCGTCTACCACACCCATAACTCGGAAACCTATCATCGCCCGGGGATGAACCCCGATCGATTCAACGATTATCACATCCGCAACACGACTGACACGGGGATCATGCGGGTCGGTCGGGAGTTTACCCGCATCCTTCAGGAGCAGTATGGCATCCCCGTGCTCCATTCCCAGCGTCTCCATGATGGCGACGGCTTCCTTCGCAGCTATATTAACTCCCTCGCCACCATCACCAGGATCCTGGCCGACAACGACCAGATCGAGGTTGTCCTCGACTTACACCGGGATGGGGTCGCTAAGGCTGACTTTACCACCACCATCAACGGGCAGCAGACAGCCCAGATTCTAATCGTGGTGACCACCGATGATTATGGTCTGCCCCATCCCCAATGGCGGCGCAATCTATCCTTTGCCCGCTTTCTCCATGAGCGGATGGAAGCGATGTACCCCGGACTATCCCGGGGTGTGAAGGTGGTGGGCACCGCCCGATACAATCTCCATGTCCATCCCCGGGCTCTCCTCCTGGAGATCGGAAACTACAACCATCCGGAGGAATTGGCCCTCCGGTCCGCACGCCTCCTGGCGGATGTGTTCGCCAAGGTGATGGCCGACCTGCCCCTTTAGTATTTTCTTCCTCTTGCGGGAACACTAACGTTTAAGGGCCCGGGAGGGATTGGGCCCCCAAGGGCGAATAAGTCCTCCAGGGCGAGGGCCCGTCTTTTTTGTCCGAGGGGAGGGGTTGGATGTGCGGCAGGGAGTGGTCAAATCAGCCGGGCTGATGATGACCGGCATCTTTATCAGCCGGGTATTGGGCTTCATCCGGGAGCGGGCGGTGGCCCAAGTCTTCGGCCGGACAGCCCAGACCGACGCTTTTTTTGCCGCTTTTGCCATTCCCGATCTGATGTACTACATTCTCGTTGGGGGAGCCCTCAGTGCGGCTTTCATCCCTGTCTTCACCAGCTACCTGGCCCGGGATCAAGAAGAGGAAGCTTGGTATGTAGCCTCGACCTTCATTAATATCACCGTCTTGCTCTTATTCATTTGTACAGGCCTGGGGATCATTTTCGCTCCTTCCCTGGCCCCTTTGGTCGCCTATCAGTTCAGCGGCGATCAGCTGTCCTTGTTAATACGATTGATGCGGATCATGTTCCCAGCGGTCTTTTTCACCGCCCTTGCTGGTTTGACCATGGGGGTGCTCAACTCCTACCAGTACTTTGTCACCTCTGCCATTGGACCCATCATCTATAACACTGCCATTATCCTTGCTGCCTATCTATTGGGTCCTCCCTTGGGGCTGATGGGGATGGCCTTAGGGGTTGTCCTTGGGGCCGTTGGGAACTTCTTGGTCCAATTGCCGCCCTTCATCGAACGGGCCGGAGGCTATCGACCCACCATCGACATCCATCACGAGGGCATCAGGCATATGGTGGGTTTGATGCTGCCTGCCTTGTTGGGCCTGTCAATCTCCCAAATCAATTTGATCATCGGCCAAAACCTAGCCTCTGGGCTCGATGGGGGCATCACCGCTTTACGCCTTGCCAACCGGTTGATGCAGTTTCCCCTGGGGGTGTTCGCCATGGGGATTTCCACTGCTCTTTTTCCGGAGCTCACCAGGCTGGCCGCTAGGGAGG
>JAAZLZ010000295.1 GCA_012799075.1 Bacillota bacterium | reverse complement strand
CGGATGACGGCCCGCAAATTGGCTCCGAGGATCCGGGGGATGTTCTCCGGCACCCCTCCCCCGCTAATATTGGCAATGCCGTGCAACGAGAACTCCTTGGCCAGGGTCAAGATGGGTTTGGCATAGATTCCGGTGGGCTCAAGAAGCTCTTCCCCTAGGGTGCGTCCAAATTCGGGTACATGCATGTCTAGGGACAGCCTTGCATCTGCAACGACTTTTCGGGTCAAGGAATAACCGCTGCTTTGCAGCCCCGCGGACCGAATGCCCACGATTGCATTCCCGGCTTCAATTCGGCTGCCATCGATGACGTTCTCCTTTTCGACGACTCCGACGGCAAAACCGGCCAAGTCATAATGCTCCGGCGGATAAAACCCCGGCATTTCCGCAGTCTCACCGCCGATCAGGGCGCATCCGGCCATCCGACAGCCCGCGGCGACACCCTTGACAATCGACTCGGCTTTGCTGGGATCCAACTTGCCCACGGCCAAATAATCGAGGAAGAATAAGGGCTCGGCGCCTTGGCAAATGATGTCGTTGACACAGTAGGCCACCAGGTCGATGCCCACCGTATCATGCACATCCATCATGAAAGCAATCATCAGCTTGGTGCCTACTCCATCGGTGCCCGCAACCAACACGGGCTCCCGCATATCCCTTAAGGCGAATAGGCCACCGAAACTGCCGATATCCATGAGGACTTCCGGACGAAAAGTCGACTGGACATGGCTCCGAATGCGGCGGACCGTTTCATAACCCGCCTCAATATCTACTCCTGCCCGGCGATAAGTCATTCCTTCCGGTTCTTTCATCCTGATTCAACCTCCTTCTGGAGAATCATCGTCTTCTTTGGGGTGGGGGTAGTCTCCGGTGAAACACGCGGCGCACAACTGATCGGCTGGCAGACCAACTGCCTTGATCAATCCATCCATACTGAGATAGGCAAGCTTATCAGCCCCGACGTATTGCCGGATCTCCTCCACCGTTTTGTTGGTCGCCAAGAGCTCCCGGCGGGAAGGGGTATCAATCCCGTAATAACAAGGGTGGATATAGGGAGGCGAGGCGATGTACATCATGACCTCGGCAGCTCCCGCTTCCCTCAAAAGCTCCACCGTCTTGACGCTGGTCGTTCCACGGACGATGGAGTCATCAATGATGATCACCCGTTTGTTCCGCAAGATGGCTTCGATGGGATTGAACTTGATCTTGACCCCCAGGTGCCTGAGGGACCTTTCCGGCTGGATGAAGGTCCGCCCCACATAACGATTCTTGACCAGGCCGATTTCAAAGGGAATCCCACTTTGCTCAGCAAACCCCAGGGCAGCCGATGTGCCCGAGTCGGGAGCCGCGATGACCAGGTCGGCCTGGGCCGGCTGTTCGATAGCCAATTGACGCCCAATGGCTTTGCGGACCAGATGGACATTGCGGTTTTGCAGCACGCTGTCCGACCGGGCAAAATAGATGTATTCAAAAACGCAGAAGGCCTGGTTGGACTTTTGGGCTAATTGATAAGACTGGGGACCTTCGCCGGTGACGATCACCATCTCCCCCGGCCGGATCTCTCGGATGTCTTCTGCTCCAAGGTTGCTCAAAGCACAGGTTTCAGAGGCAAACAGATAAGTACCTGACCGGAGTCGACCCATGGCAAGGGGGCGCATCCCCGAAGGATCCCGCCAACCGAACATGCTGGTTGGCGTCATCCCCACCACGGCAAAGGCTCCCCGCAGGCGAGCATAGGTCCGTTTCAGGGCTTCTTCCAACGGAACGTGTCCATGGCGAGCAATGAGGTTGATGATCACTTCACTGTCGGTGGTGGTCTGGAAGGCGGAGCCTTGTTCCATCAATTCCCGACGCAGACTCTTTGCATTGGTCAGATCCCCGTTATGGGCCAAAGCCAACCGACCGTAGGAGCATTCTACCAATAGGGGTTGAGCGTTGATCACCATGCGTTCAGCTGCGGTGGTGGAATAGCGGACATGGCCCACAGCTTGAGAACCAGGCAAATCACGGAGCTGTCCCCCGCCGAATACTTCCGATACCAATCCCATACCCTTATGCAAACGAATAGTTGTGCCGTCGCCAACAGCGATCCCACAGCTTTCCTGACCTCGATGTTGAAGAGCGTATAGCCCCAGATAGGTAAAATGGGCAGCCTGCAGCGCCTCATCGGTGCTGTAGATCCCAAACACCCCGCATTCCTCCCGGGGCTTATCTATCTGTATACCATGCATTCTCTGCTCCCCCTTAACCTATTTGCAGTCGCCTGGGTATAGCCTGGCTGTAAATATCCCGGGCCCGCTTCAAGGACATGTCGATAATCTCCCCTTGATCCTGACAGATTACCAGTTCCTGTTCCCCAACCTCACCGAGAACCAGGCATGGCACACCATGCTCGCTGGCCAGTTCTTGGAGCCTATTTACCCGTTGGGGACTGCAGCTGACAACCACCCGGGAAGGGGTTTCGCCAAACAAGATGGCATCCAATCTGATCTTATCCGGCGGCAACTCAACTTGAGCGCCCATCCCACTGCTTAGGCAGCATTCCACTAAGGCCACGGCCAACCCACCATGGCTCAAATCATGGGCTGAGGCTAATAGGTTTTCCTCGTGGGCATCCAGCAGTAAAGTCAAAAGCCGCCTTTCCGCTTCCAAGTCCAGCTGGGGCAGCTTTCCAGTGACCAAACCATGGACTACCGACAGATACTCACTTCCTCCGAGCTCCTCCTGGGTACTGCCAAGCAGCAAAATGACATCCCCAGCCTTCTGCCACCCCACCGGACAGTAGGAATCACCTTCAATCAAGCCGACAACTCCAATAATGGGGGTGGGATAGATGGATTTCCCTCCGGTTTCATTGTACAAGCTGACGTTTCCACCGGTAACGGGAATTCCCAAGGCGCGGCTGGCTGCGGCAATTCCTTCAATGGCCTGGTTCAATTGCCAATAACTCTCTGGATTCTCCGGGCTGCCGAAGTTCAATCCGTTGGTGAGCCCCAAGGGGCGACCACCGACACAGACCACATTACGGGCCGCCTCAGCTACCGAACCTGCGGCCCCTTGGTAAGGATCTAAGTAGCAGTGCAGACTATTCCCATCCAAACTGACGGCGATCATTTTGTCCGTTCCCGGGACTGTTAGCACCGCGGCATCATAGCCCGGCCCAACGACGGTGTTGCCCTGGGCTTCATAATCAAACTGCTGATAGATCCAGTCTTTGCTGGCGATATTGGGGCTGTCTAAAAGCTTCGTGAGGACGGCGTGATAATCCTCGGGCAAGGGCAAATCCGTCTGCT
>JAAZLZ010000294.1 GCA_012799075.1 Bacillota bacterium | reverse complement strand
TGGATAGTAAAGCGCCACGGCTGGCGATTCATGGCCGAAGGAGCAAGGCGAGCTGCCTCAAGGCCAGCTGTGACCCATGGAGGGGCGTGGTGCAGAGATGGACAGATAGCCGCAAGATCCTTTCGGTTCTTGCTGCGGGCAAGACCCTTGAGAACGCGGTGACCAAAGCTCGGACGGGAAGCTGGGTAGCCTAAGGGAATGATGGCGTATACCTTCTCCCCGGGGATGGGAGCGAGACTTTTCGCAGCCGTGGATGCCCGGAACATCCCCCCGACCCAACATGTCCCCAGTCCCAGGGCCGTTGCCTCAAGGACGAGGCCTTCGCCCAGGTAGCCGACCTGTTGATCCACCCGGTGGCTGTTGGGATTACCCATCAAAGCAATGTAACCTTGGGCCCCGGAGAAAAGACCATAGGCGGCTCCGCGCAAGATATGATGGGGCTTATCATTGACGATGAGGGCCCTTGCGGAAGGAGCCGTGGGCTGCAACAGATCGATTGTCTTGGTCAGCTTGTCTAAAACTCTGGCTGGAATCGGCCGGTGGGCGAAGCTTCGAACGGAGACTCGTTTAGAAATGGCGCTCCACCATCGCCTAGCGGGCAGCATACAATCACCTGTGGGAAGCACAGTCCCCGCCTTCCCCTTTGACGATCTCGATGGCATGGGGCAAGACCTGTAAGATCGCAGCGAGGGATTCCTCAACACCCCGGGGACTGCCGGGAAGGTTAATGATCAAGGTTTCGCCCCGGGTGCCGGCAAGGGCCCGGGAGAGCATCGCGCGGGGGGTGCTTTTAAGGCCCGCAAGCCGCATGGCCTCAGGGATGCCGGGGGCTTCCCGCTCGATCACGGCCCGGGTTGCCTCGGGGGTCACATCCCGGGGACCAAGGCCGGTGCCGCCGCTAGTTAGGATTAAGTCCAGCTTCCAGTCATCTGCCCATTCCAGGAGCTTGTCTCTTAGGACCTCTTCTTCATCGGGCAGGATGGCCTGCTGGATGACCTCGCCGGAGATTTGTCGGACCATGAATCCAATCAGATCCCCACATTTATCCTCCCGCTCGCCCCGGGCGGCCTTGTCACTGGCAATCAAAATCCCGACGGTGATGAGCTTGATCGGTTCGAGTTCGTCACCGGCCTTGACAGGACCACCTTTAAGGATCCGGACGAAGATCCCTTCCCGGGGCATGACGCAGTCGCCGATCTGCCGATAAATGGCACAATGATGATGACATTCCTTGCCATGCTGGGTGACTTCCAGGATGGCTGTGGGACCGATGCGGAGGCGGCTGCCAATGGGCAGCTCCAGGAGATCAATCCCTGAGGTGGTGATGTTTTCAGCAAAATCCCCTGGGGACAGCTTGAGGCCTTTGGACCGCATCTTATCGATGCTTTCCTCGGCGAGGAGGCTCACCTGGCGGTGCCAGGGCCCCGCGTGGACGTCCCCCTCCAAACCGTAGTTGTCAAGGAGCTGTCCTTGGTCAATAGGGTTCTTCTTGACTCCCTTTTTATTACTAATGGAGACGGCTACAACCCGACCCCTCAACTTGTCCACTCCTTTCAACCACCGATCTGGGACATGGGCACGTTGCACGCACCCTCCCTTAGGTTGTGTTCTCTCGGCTTACTGGCGATGGCCTGGGCTAGGAGATCAACTAAGCCCTCATCATCCAGTCCGGATCTTAGTATGTCCCGGAGAGGTACCCCGCGAGTAGAGCAAAGACAGGGGCGAACCACCCCGTCGGCAGTCAGACGAAGACGATTGCATGTCCCACAGAAGTGCCTGCTGATCGGCGAGATGAAGCCGACGGTGCCTAAGGCCCCCTCCAGCCGGTAGTAACGGGCAGGTCCCGCCCCTTGGGGGCCCGGACAAGGCACGAGCTTATCTTGAACAGCAGCTTGCATCTCCCGGACGGAAACGTAACCATGTCCCTGGGCATTTCTGTCTAAGGGCATAACTTCGATAAAGCGGACATGCAAAGGCAAATTGCGGGTAAGGTCGGCAAAGGCCGACAGTTCATCCAGGTTTCCATCCGCCATGACCACCACATTGATCTTAACGGGGTCAAAACCGATCTTTAGGGCAGCTTCAATCCCCTGCCAGACCCGCCGGATGTCCCCACCCCGGGTTAGAGCCCGGTAGCGTTTAGGATCGAGGGTATCAAGGCTGATATTCACCCGGCGAAGGCCCTTGCGATGAAGATCCTTGGCCATGTCAGCCAGGAGGATGCCATTAGTAGTCAGGGCAAGATCCTCGATCCCCGGAACATCGGCCAGGGATTCAACCAGGGAGGGAATCCCTTTGCGGACCAAAGGCTCCCCGCCGGTAAGGCGGATCTTTCGAATCCCAACCTGGGTTGCGGCCTGGACCACCCGGAGGATCTCTTCAAAGGTCAGGATTTCCTCATGGCCCTTGGGGGCAACCCCCTCCGGCGGCATGCAATACACACACCGCAAATTACAGCGGTCGGTAACGGAAATCCGCATATAATCAATCTTCCGCTGGTACTTGTCCTTCATCCCCATCCCCCGCAAGTAAGAATCACAACTAGATGGCAGCATCCATGCCGGCAACGCGAACCTTGGCCCCTAGGGCTGCTAGTTTTTGTTCGATCCGCTCGTATCCCCGGTAAATATAGTGGAGTCCTTCGATTTCGGTGACGCCCTCGGCACCTAGCGCGGCAACGATCAGTGCGGCGCCCATCCGCAGATCGCTGGCGGTGACAGGGGCGGCACTGAGCCGGGGACGACCGGTGACAACGGCAGTGCGGCCATCGGACTTGATCAAGCCGCCGAATCGTTTCAGCTCATCCACATGCCCGAAGCGGTTTTCAAAAACCCGTTCATTGATAATGCTTGTCCCTTCACCTTTCATCATAACGGCAACCAACACAGGCTGCAAATCGGTGGGAAAGCCGGGATAAGGCAAGGTCTTGACCTGGATGGCCCGGGGGCGGCCCTTGGCGGACAGATGAATGCTGTCTCCTCCCACGTGGAGCTTGGCTCCTGCCTCCTCCAACTTGCGTAGGACGGCTTCCAAATGCTTGGGGATCACATCCTCCACCACGATCTCCCCACCACAAGCCATCGCGGCCCAAAGGAAGGTCCCCGCTTCAATCCGATCGGGAATGATGGCATGGTGGGTGCCGGAGAGGGAATCAACCCCTTCAATTCGTATCACATCGGTGCCCGCACCCTTTACCTTGGCCCCCATCATGATCAACAAGTTGGCCAAATCGACTACTTCCGGCTCCTTGGCCGCGTTGTAGATGATGGTCATGCCCCGGGCTAGGGTTGCGGCCATCATCACGTTCTCCGTGGCCCCTACGCTGGGGAAGTCCAGGTAGATTTCATCGCCCCGCAGGCCGTCCGTCTCGGCCATGATGTAGCCGTGTTCCACCCAAAGCTTAGCTCCAAGCTCCCTTAAGCCTTTCATATGTAAATCGAGGGGGCGGGAACCGATCTCACAGCCCCCGGGAAAGGACACCCTGGCTTTGCCATAACGGGCCAGCAAAGGCCCCAAAAACAAAGATGAGGCCCGGAGCCTCTTGGCTAATTCATGGGGAACCACAGGGATTGTGCGGGAGCTGGCTTTAATCTCCACAACCCCCCGGCGCTGCCAGCGGATGCTTGCCCCCATTTGCTTCATTATTTCAAACATCCACCCGATATCGCTGATATCGGGGACGTTCTCCAAGACTATCTTTTGGTCAGTCAGCAAAGCAGCCGGCACAAGGGCAACCGCGGAGTTCTTGGCACCACTGGCGACTATCTTGCCTTCTAGGGGATGTTCTCCTTCAATAAGCAGTTTTCGCATCAGGATTTCTCCTTTTTACAGGCTTGGACAAAGCCCTATCGACCTTAGTAGTTCGCCAATCACTTCATGGTTCCTCCTTTATCGGCTAGTGCGGCCTCATTCTTGGTGAAAACCTCGC
>JAAZLZ010000293.1 GCA_012799075.1 Bacillota bacterium | reverse complement strand
TAGGAGCGCTACACTCGGTAATGATTCCTGCCCGCCAGGCGGCTCTGCGGGATATCCTGGCTCAGGAAGAGCTGGCGAAAAGCAACGCTTTCTTGCAGCAATTGGCGTCCGTCGTCAAGATAGCCGGTCCTCTTGGCGGGGGTCTACTACTCTCCCATATGGAACCCCGGCCAGCTATGCTCATAAATGTGGCAGCGTGCCTACTTGGTCTTGTTGCTCTGCTGCGGCTGCCACCCTTTCCCTCGCGTGAAGCAAGACCTTCGAAGTCTCGGCACCGGGCAAAACCCTACACCGGGTCTTTGGCTCTGCTCCGAGTAATCTATCAAAGTTTTCCCGCGGCACGCACCCTAACTCCCGTTATTCTGGCTGTAGCCGCAACCATGATGGTTTTTGATGCTGCTAGCTCCATCATCGTCCGTGACATGCTGCAGGCGGGAGAAGGCTTCCTCGGTGTGTTGGTCAGCCTAATCGGATTGGGAACACTCATATCGTCGACAGGACTTGCGCTTAGGAAGTACGAAGGAAACCCTTGGCATGATCTCATTAGGGGCGAGGTACTCTTGTTGGCTATCCCCATCTCTGTAGTTGTCGTCCCTTATGTTGCGCCGGGGACAGGCAGGATCATGGTCGGTGTGCTATGCTTCATTGGAGGTTTGGGCAACGGACTTGCCATTGTGCAGACCTTAACCCTTCTCCAATTGGTGGCTCCCGAGGGAGCTGTGGGGCGAATTAGTGGCATTTACCAGGGCGCAATCGCTGTCAGTCAGCTGGTGGCAGCTGTTCTCACTCCATTTCTGGCATCCAGCTATTTGTCTCTACCAGCCATTTTCGGAGTGCTGACCGTGGTGATGATATTCCTAATGGTTAGGACTTGGCTAAGCACTAGGCGAGCGGTCAGTCCATGGGGGATGGCTAAGTTTGGGACTACTGATTAAGGTGATGCCAGCTCATGTGGGATATGGTAAGGGACTGCGGGTATCGGAGGTGAGTCGACATGGAATCGGAAGATGTGAAACAAGAAAACGAGCTCAAGGAAGCGAGCTGGGTTGTCAGCACCTCGATTGCTCTAGAACTCGATTCCATCTTGGCGGCTATTGCCCCTGGCAGGCGACTGGTGCTATCGGAAGATATCATGGCATTTGTGCAATCACTCCCTGATTCCTGGGTGAATGAATGGTCGGACTTCTTGGGGCCGCCGAGAAGCGATGTATTTGTCGTGAGCGCTATGGCAGAGCTTGCCGGAGTGATATATGAAGACGACTATAGTACAGCTACTCTAGCTATGCGCGAACTATCCATAGATGAAGCCCTCGACCGGGCCGAAAGTCTATGGTCCAAATGGCACGTGCGGCCGTGTGAGTCTTTGCCAGAGGCTGAGCGTCTGGTCGACGTGGTAGTACAGGGCCTGACCGCGGCATATGACACCCTGGGTATGGACATGTCTCATCTCCAACTGGGCATCCGGCAGCGCCAACAGGAGCTAATCCTGGTTACTCGCCTGCTATCAGGGGGCGACCTACATGTTCGTTTTTGGCATTGGCTAGACCGATTCTTCTTTGAGTTCTACAGTCCATGGAGAGCGACCCGCGCCGAAGCAATGAGACTATTGGAGAAGCGGGCAGCTGTTGAGCTAGGAGCTATGGAAGGTTCGCAAGATGTCCTACCCCTAGGATGGTTGCCTCCACAGCATCCTTTGCGGTATGTTCCGGCACTACGGGAGGCGCTGGCAGCTGGCCGATTCAGGCTCTGTTTCTGGATAGAGCCCTTTGGGGTCTTTGATCTGATCAGTGTTCATAGCAGTGAGATCTTGGTTTCCTTCTCGGAGACCGGCCAGAGTCTAGAACACTTCCAGACCATTGCTATTGATGTGGCCAACCGAGTAAAGGCCCTGGCGGATCCGACTCGCCTAAGCATTCTCCGTATTATCCGTTATTTCGGTATGGACAATACGGAAATGGCTAGGTTCTTTGGCTTATCAAGGCCGACGGTGAGCAACCACGCCAAGATCTTGCGGGCGGCAGGACTCATCGATTCGCGGCAGGAGGGCCGCCAGGTGAGGCATAGGATCAATCCCGATGCCCTGCACCAGTTGTTTGACGACCTAGTGGACTTCCTAGATATTCCGGACGAGAACAGCCAGTAAGTCTCTTGCGACCGGTTGAGGAAAAGGAGTGTGGGGAGTTTTCATGTCCAAAATGGGGATTTTCAACTGGCCATTGACACCCTGTACTCATATGGGAAGAACAAAGCGCCTTGGAGCACTTCTCCAAGGCTTGAATCAGCAACCTATGATATTAGCCCTCTTCCCAATTCAGCCGCTCAGCCTTCCTCGTTCACTATCACAGTTGGTCGTATTGTCTCTTCCCATATCCTTCCGTACATCGTCGTTGTAATCCCAATCACTACCATTGTCTATGTATGCTGCTCCCCCGTTCAACTGCAGCATAGCAGAGTCCGACCTGTCGGGCAATTGCTTCGGCCCAGAAGTACAAGATTTGTTTCCGTTGATGTTGAGGGGTGACATCAACCATCAATCTGTGTCTACATCGGTACATAGATCTTCCTAAGGGGTAATAATGATCTTGTTTCGCTTGGTAAATCCTCGTACCACCTCAAGAGCAGGTTGACGAGCTCTGAGAGGTCGATTAGGCGAACTCCATTATGCTTAGCTGTTCCGACTGCCGCTGATGTGAATCCGCCCGTGGAGACAAATATGCAGTTTGCATCAATGGGGTTAGCACCCAATAACTGTTGAATTTGTGGTGCGCTACTCGTTGATCTCGTATGTTTCACCTGAACCTTGATTATGGGCTTTTCAAAGCCAAAAGCATCCTTATGTGCAAGAACATCTACCCCTCCATCAGGACCAGGGGTACTGACTCTTACTTGATAGCCCATTGCTTGCAGGAGACCGGCAACTAATTCCTGCATTTCCCAAGGATCAAGTTTGTCCACCTCATCTTCAACCATGGTCATGGCTTGCTGGGCAAAGTCCTCATGGGTGGTATCTTCTTCAGAGCCCTCCTCATCATTGGGCGTGATCAGATTGCTATTAGCCAGAAGATGTTCAAACTCCAAACCCCATGCATCCACCCTGAATACAGTGCTAACGCTACCTAACGAGTTCTTGGCTTTCTGGGATAGCAGATCACGGGGTACTCTTTTTGGCTCCCACCTTACTCCAATTACATTTGGGTAGCTATCACTTATTACGGCGGGGTTAAACTGATGTTCTTCTACTACCGTTCCAACCAAATACTCCCGTGTATCTTTGGCATAAGTGACAACCCGGTCGCTCACTCTAATCTCGTTGGCAAATCGCCAGACTTGACTACCTGCCTGAATGCGTGCCCCAGGTCGCCAATCGGCATACACCTTATGGCACTCTCCAATCAGTTGATCACGATTCCGGAACCGTTTTGGATTTCCAAGCTCGCCCCAGCCAATAGATGCTTTCCCCTTCTCCAACCATTGAGGTATCAACTCATTGCTATCACCCGCTCGAACCATCCACCACTTCATATCCCCTTCGCCCTCCCCCGTTGGATTCCCT
>JAAZLZ010000292.1 GCA_012799075.1 Bacillota bacterium | reverse complement strand
TGACCATCGTTGCCCTCTCTTCAATGGTTTATGAGAGCATGGCCCTGGCCGAGGAGCTTTCGGAAAAAGAAGGCATCGAAATTGAGGTCATCGATCCTCGGACCCTTGTACCCCTAGACGAGGAGACCATCTTAAGCTCCGTCCGGAAAACGGGCCGGCTGGTCGTTGCCGATGAGGGTCATGAAACTTGCGGCTTTGGAGCGGAGATCGTCCGGAGGGTCGTCAAGGTCGGCGGTGCCTTCGATTACCTCGATGCACCCATCGAGGTCATGGGGACCATGGATGTACCCTTGCCCTTCAGCCCGCCCCTGGAGAACTACGTCATTCCCAGCCGGGCCCGGATTGAAGAGGCAGTTAGAAAAGTCTTAGGATATTAATTCCCCTTGGGGGCACCTGCGGGTGCCCTTTTTAGATCCGGGAAGGAGAGAATAATCGGGGGACAGAATTAAGAGGGAAGGCTGTCTGGAGAGGATGATGAGAGTGCGTTTGATTTTCCATGGGGCTGCCCGCGAGGTGACCGGTTCCTGCTTCTTGTTGGAAGGCCAAAAAGGAAGGCTCCTCGTTGATTGCGGTCTGTTTCAGGGAGATAAAAGGACCAAAGAACGGAACTATGGACCCTTTCCCTTTGACCCCGCTGCCATCGATGGGGTGGTCCTCACCCACGCCCATATCGATCATAGCGGTCTTTTGCCTAAGCTCATCAAGCATGGCTTTCGGGGCTCCATCTACGCGACGGGGCCAACGGTTGAGCTTTGTGAAGTTATGCTCCCCGATAGCGGCTACATCCAGGAGATGGAGGTGGAGCGGAAGAATCGCAAGCTAAGCCGGGCGGGCAAACCCTTGCTCGAGCCGATCTACACTGCGGAGGACGCCCGGCAGGGGATGAGCCAGTTTCATTCGGTGGATTATCAACAGCTCGTCCAAGTAGCCCCGGGTTTTTCCGCCCGGTTCTGGGATGCCGGCCATATCCTGGGGTCCGCGGCGGTGGAGATCAGGGCCAAGGAGAATGATCGGGAGATGTCACTGGTTTTCTCCGGGGATCTGGGCGGTTGGAATCGGCCCGTTGTCCGGGACCCGGAGGTTCCAGGCGATGCCCAGTGGCTGATTATGGAATCAACCTACGGGGATCGGCTCCGGGAATCTTATGGCAATCAGCTGGAGCAATTGGCCCAGATTATCGCCGATACTTTCCGGCGGGGAGGGAATGTGGTCATTCCCGCCTTTGCCGTGGAGCGCACCCAGGCCCTGCTGTATGGGCTGCACCGGCTGGTGGTGGAGGGCAGGATTCCCCAGGCGCAGCTCTTTCTCGATAGTCCCCTAGCCATCGCGGCCACCAGGGTCTTTTGCAACAATCCGGAAGTGTTCGATGAAAGGACTACCGAGTTTTCCCAGCAGGTGGGGACTTGTCCTTTTTACATTCCGGGGATGGTCATGGCCGAGTCGACGGCCGAGTCCATCGCGATCAACAAGATCAAACAAGGGGCCATTATCATTTCCGCCAGCGGCATGTGTGATGCGGGCCGCATCAAGCACCACTTGAAACACAATCTGTGGCGACCTGAATCGAGCGTTGTTCTGGTGGGCTATCAGGCCCAAGGGACCCTGGGCCGACAGTTGGTGGACGGAAACCCCTTGGTTAGAATCCACGGGGAGGAGATCAAGGTCCGGGCCCAGATCCACTCCATTGAGGGCTTTTCAGCCCATGGCGACCAGCTGGATCTCCTCCGTTGGGCAAGCTCCTTCCCCCAAAGGCCCCGCAAGGTCTTCCTTGTTCACGGTGAAGAAGAGGCCCTGGAGAGCTTAGCGGATCTTTTGCGTCGGGAAATGGGAGTTCCGGTGGAAATCCCGTCCCTGTCCGCTGCCTATGAGTTGGAAGAAGAAGCCCGGCTGTTGGCCATGGGCAGGCCAAGCAGCCCGGAGACCATTTCTTTGCGGTCTAGCCTGTGGAGGACCTATCGGTCCTTGGCGGATCGTATAGAAGAACTCCAACGGGCCGGTGCCAACGAGGAACAGCTCCATGGAGTCATCAAGGGCCTTGAGGGACTGGAAGAAGAGGTCAGCCAGCTGGTGTCACGGGCGGCGGAAAACTAAGAGGACCTCCCCATAAGCCAAGGTGACAAAGATCAGGAAGGATAGAATAAGGGGCCAGGACTCAACCAGAAGCAACAGGTCGCCCCTGCTTCGATGGGATCGGGGGATGATCTCCAAGGGAAGAGTTCTGCGCTCCACGTTGCCTAGGATCCGGGAGAGGAAAAACAGGCTGATAAAGGCCAACAGCCCCAAAGGAAGGATGTCGAAGGGGCCGGGCTGGGTGTTGGCTGCCGTGCCGCTAAAGTAGACGACCAGGAAGGCCAAGAGGTTGTTGGTGAAGTGGGCGGCGATGCCAGCCAAGACCGAATCAGTTCTGAAAACCAAGTAGCCCATGATGATGCCCAGGAAGGCGGTGGAGATCAGGCTGTGCAAGGACAAGTGGAAGATGCCAAAGAGGAAGCCCACCAAGATCACCGCCCGCAAAGAGCCGAGCCCTTCATAAGCCCTGAGCAAATAGCCCCGGAAGAAGATTTCCTCGGCGATCGATGCCAACAGGCCCCCAATGAGGATGGTCATGCCCAGCTGCCGGGGGCTGTCGATAGGCGGCAGCAGCATGGGCGGTGCATTCCCCAACTGGGCAAAGAGCATCCTGGTAGATGCGGTGATGCAGGTTGCAATCACATAACAGAAGACGGCCGCGATGGAGCTTAGAACCAAGAGCTTCCAACCGGGCCATTCAAGCCTGAGGAACTCCCGTAAGTTTAGACGGGCACCATAAGCATAGATGACCGTCGGGAGCAGAAGCAGCCCTTCTGCCAACAGGACGGAACGGTAAAAATCGAAGCGTTGAATGATAGGAGTGCTAAGGAGCACGAGCAGCAGTGTGGTCAAGTAGATCTTATTGGCATCACGAATGCTTGGCCGACCCATCCTTCGTCCTCCTTCCCACACGAGCAAGTTATTCGGTGGGGAGCGAATTAATTCCTGCGAGGGGAGGTACTCGATATTATGAAGTGCACCCATTGTGGTCGGGAGGTGGCCTTGGCCCGGGTATGTCCCTACTGTTGGACCAAGTTGCCGCCCCCACCGGACCAAGATGAGCAAGGACGGGAGGAGGGGGAGTTTATCGGCCCCATCTCTTCCGGCAAGGAGCCCTCCAAGCTCCTTGCCCTGGTTAGGTATCTCCTTGATCCCAACGTCCCGTGGACGAAGAAGCTGTTCGTTATCGGTGCTGTCATCTACATCTTGAATCCCTGGGACCTAATCCCTTTTTATATTCCCCTATTAGGCTGGCTAGATGATTTGGTTTTGCTCGGCTTTTTGATCCGGTTCCTTCGCAGGGAGCTTGACGGAGAGGCGTGATGGGATTCCGGCTGCTTAGTGCGGAGTCATCCAAGAGGACAACTCCATTAAGGCTTCAACTACCCTTGGGTCGAACTGGGTTCCTGCACACCGCCTGAGTTCTGTTTTGGCCTCCTCCGGTGATATGGCCTTCTTGTAGGGCCGCCCGCTGGTCATGGCATCATAAGCGTCAATGACAGCGATGATCCGGGCTAGCAGGGGGATTTCTTCTCCTCGCAGCCCCTTGGGATAGCCTAGGCCGTCCCAGCGTTCGTGGTGAGCGAGGATAGCCGGTGCTATGTGGGCCAGCTGGGGTGAAGCAAGGGCTATTCGATAACCTACCTCTGGGTGCCGGCGCATAATTTCCCATTCTGCTTCGGTGAGTTTGCCGGGCTTGAACAAGATCTCATCGGGGATGGCGATCTTCCCGATATCATGGAGGGAGGCAAGGAGGATGAGCTCATCGATTTGGCTATCTGGAAGCTCCAAGGCATAACCGACCTGCAAAGCCAGCTTGCGCAGGCGAAGGTTATGGGCTTCCGTCTCCAGGTCCCGTTCTTCTAAGGCCTTTCCCAAGGAGCTTATGAGAGCCCCGTGGGCGCTTCTCTCTCGCAGGAGCTTATTCCGGCACATGCGGCTTTCCGCCTCCGCCAAGATATCGTAGATGCTATCGGCCGGGTTCATTTTCGTCGCTGTCCCTAGGGAAACGTTGAGGGGCAGCGCGCCACATGCCGCTTTGATGCGGGCACAAATCGTAATCGCCGCCTCTTCGCCGGTTTGGGGAAGGAGAATGGCAAATTCATCTCCTCCCCAGCGGGCGATGATGTCTTCTTGCCGACAGGAGCGCTGCAAGAGGTTGGCTAACCGGCACAGCAGGCGGTCGCCCGCCTGGTGCCCGCGGGAGTCATTAAGGAGCTTCAACCCATTGATATCGGCCATGATGATCGTAATAGGGAGCTGGCGCAGGGTATCTAGGCGATGGAGTTCCTGCTCAAAGAAGGCTCGGCTGTACAATCCCGTCAATTTGTCGTGGAAACTAAGGTAGACCATTTCTTCTTCTTTCAGTTTATGGGAGGTAACATCCCGGCAGGCTCCGATGTACCCGGCGAATTCCCCCTGCCGATCCCGGAAGGGACTGCCCAGCTCGCTAATCCAGTGATAATGTCCGTCGCCCCCTTGGAGACGATATTCGGCCTCAAAGGGGCGCTCCCTTGCAGAGGCCTGCCTGCGAATCTCGATGTAGCTCTCCCTATCATCTGGGTGGACTCCCTTCAGCCAACCGAGTCCCTGCTCTTCCTCCCAGGTTCGACCGGTGAACTCAAGCCAGTTTCCATTGAAGTAATCACATTGGTCTTTGCTGTTGGAACGCCAGATAAGCAAGGGGAAGCCGTCAAGCAAACGCGAATAGAAATCCCGGGAATCGGCGATGGCTGCCTCCATTTGTTTGTGACGGGTAATATCCCGAGCGATGCCTTCAAGGACGACCAAGTCATCTCCGCGATAAATGGGGATGCTTGCCTGTTCGACCCAGACAAGGCTCCCATCTTTGCATCGCAAGCGAAGGGCAATCGGGTCCGGTGATGACCAGCTGGATCTTAGCAGGGGCAGATCATCGGGGTGAATTAGCTCTAGTCCCAGCTTCGGGTCGGCATAAAACTCCTCGGGGTCATAGCCGGTGATGCTCTTAATCGCAGGGCTGATGTATTCGATGTTAACCGCGGGCAGGACTTGGCAGCGATAGATGATGTCCCGGCCACTTGCCGACAGGCTTTGGAAAGGGGCATCCTTCCTTCGGGATTGACGCAAAGCTATATAGGCGGCTAATAGCAGGCGAACAAGACTTTGATGGAACTCAGGCCAAATCAGCTGGCTGACTAGGCTGCCCTTGTTTAGCAGGAAGGCATCGATGAGGGCCATCAGCAGCCAACACCCTACTCCTAGACTAATCCATAACCAAAGGCTCTTCTTCCTCAAGACAATCAACTCCGTACGGATCTTTCTTGATCGACCTAAACTATTCTATACCTATTACCAGAAAAGTCAACAATTGGAGTTGAAAACGATTTGCCGTTATGCAAAACTGTATGGGCGTTTAAGCCAGGAAGCTGTAGTTGCCCTTCATGGGGGAAAATACCTAGACATCGATAAGGAAATAGATATTAATTACAAAAATTCCTTCCGAACAGACCGGCGAGCACGGCCGTGGATTTGCCGTTGTCGCCGAAGAGGTGCGGAAACTAGCAGAACAATCAGCCAAGGCGACGGCGGAAATCACCGCCTTGATCAGAGAGGTTCAAGAAGCCTCCCAGACGGTCGCCAGTATGAATGAAGGTGCAAAGCAGGCGGAAGGCACTTCGAAAACGGTCCGCGACGCTGGGGACCTGCTGCAGGAGATCCTAGGGGCGATCGAAGGAATGGGCGAGCAGGTGCACGAAGTTGCAGCTGGGACGCAGCAAATGGGTAGCAGCAGTCTGCAACCATCGAACAGATTGCCTCTTCAGCCCAGGTGCTGAGCAATATGGCCCATGAACTGACCCAGTTGGCGGCCAGATTTAAGGTCGACTGATTTTCCAGCCAAGGGGCCCGCCGGGCCCCTCCTTTGACCCTGTGGGGCGGAAGCAGCTCAACACATGGTATTTCAAATTACGCAAATATTTTAGCAGTGATTGTGAAGGTCTTCCGAATTGGGCAGGAAGTGCCCTCTAAATATGGTATACTTACAACGTGTGGTTCTAGTCGTTCCTGTTCTTAGGAGTGAACTCCATGCTTCTGTCCCAGTTCGTTGCAGCCATCATGAGAAGTGTGCTGGCCGTTTTCATTATTGGCGGCCTTGCTTTGTTTTTTATTGGGGAAGATGTCAACTATCACAGACTGAGCAAACTCAGCTTGATCATTGGCCTGGTGATTACCCCCATTTACTTGCTGCCAATGGACTCGGGCGTCCGGGATCTATTGGCTTTGCTGTCTGTTGTAGTTTGTCTGTCTTGGCTTGTGCCCTTGGGTTTACTTGCATCGGCTAGGTCAGTGCTATTGGGTGGTGGGGTTTTTTTCTTTTTTGAAAACCTCCTTGGCAATTGGGCTCCCCTTGGCGGGCTCATCTCCCTTTTGGCAGCTCCTAGTTCGGCCCCGATTATCGAATCGGGGGAAGTGGGCGGGTCAAACAAACGGATGCAGCTGTTCGAAGGTGTGCCTTTGGGGATATTCTTCTGTGGGATGCTCTTGGCGATGGCCTTGATGGGAACCTATCCAGGGGAGCATTTATGGGCCAGACCTTTAGTGCCCTTTTTGATCTATTTACTGGTCTTAGGGGGGATCCGGGCCTCGGAAAGGTGGTCTCAGCAAGAGAAAGCCTTTCCAATGGACATTTTAGACCTGGTGGTTCTCATGCCGCTGGTCCATCTAGTCATAACGAGGACGGGCGGGGCCTTCAGCCCCTATCAAGCTCTTTACCTGCTTATTATTGCTGTTCAAAGCTTAAAACCCCGGGAGGCTTATGGACTGGCCGCCTTGACCCTAACCGCGGCCAGTCAAGGCTATGATGCCCTATCGAGGGGCGTATGGGTGGGGGAGATCGAACTCGTCCATCTACTCCTTTGCACAGCCGTCTATTGGGGTGTTCGACGCCTCGACAAAATGGAGCGGGTCCTTTATGAACAGCTGTTGGTCCAGGTGTCCATCGATGACCTGACGGGTGTTTTCAACCATCGGTTTTTACACGCCCATCTGGATGACATGCTCAATCGGGAAGACCAGGTCTACGTGATCATGATCGACTTGGATGATTTCAAAGTGCTCAACGACAGTATGGGTCATTTGGCCGGAAACGAACTCCTTCGAACCATCGCGGTTCGCCTCCAGAGCATCTTGCGGGAAGGAGATATCCTGGCCCGGTGGGGCGGGGATGAATTTGTGGTGGTTCCCGGCACCCAGCTCGATCGGGAACAGGCGGAGCTGTTGGCCGATCGGATCCGCAGGAACGTTTCTTTTGCCTGCGCCGAGTTTTTGGAGCGGCATGCCGGTCAGCGGGACGGCATCACCTTGACGGCATCGGTGGGAATCGCTGGTACAAGTGAGCTGGTGCGGGATAAGGAACAGCTCCTCCGACTGGCTGATCAGGCCCTTTACCGGGCCAAAGCCGGGGGCAAGAACAAGTCGGTGATCGCTGAAGGCACGGTGTAAATCGCTCCCCTGTTCTAGCCAGGCAGTCGGGCCCATAAGCTGTATTAAGGCCTGGCCGACGGAGGGGGAGATGATGGATCGAAGGGAATATGGCGCCTATCTTCTAGCCGGGATCCTGGCGGCGTTCCTCGTCTTTGCCCGGCAATCCATGTCCTTAGGCTCTTGGGATGAACTGGTGGTAGTCTCCTTTACCATGGTTTTCACCCTCCTTGCCCGTTGGGTATTTTTTCCCCATCTGCGGGCGGAGGGCTATTTTCCCTTGATCTTTGCCGGCCTGTTGGCGGTGGTGGGGGCAGCCTTAGGTTTTGGTTCCTGGGAGGGGTGGCTGGCGCCGTCTTTGTGTTTTGCCTGGGCTGGAGCCCTCTGCTATCTCCTGGCTGGGGCTGGAGAAGTCATCCTGGCCGTTATCCAATACATGGGCCACCCCGCCTTGCCGGACCGGATTGACTTCGTCAAGGTCCAGGAAATCAAGGGAGAATCATATCGTCTGGCCCTTAAACTAGGGATGGTCGTGGCCTTGATGGTCTACTTTGCCCAGGCCTATCTTTGGTGGGTCGGGGGCAACGGCTACGTCTTGGGGTTTTTTGGTGCCGTTGCCATTTGGTGTTGTTTTTTCCTCCCGGCCTATCATGTGCAAGGGATAGTGCGGACTTGGGCCCAGGGCTGGTCCGTGGTAGTAGAGGATGGCATGCAAGACGGTTTCCTTCAAGGTCTAGAGCCCGGATCAGACATCATCACCATCAGCGCTCGGCTTACCTTCTACTGCATGATGGAAGAGAAGCTGGAGGAAGTTGTCGATCCAGGGCTGCCTGCCCACCTGTTGTGGCCGGCGGTCCTGTTGGGGATGGTCCCCCTGACCCTTTGCGTAGTTTTCTCCCTTTGGCCCCTCTAGGCAGGAGAACGGCCGTCTTCTCCAGAAAATAGATGGCAGTTCATTGCCGGCGGGTGGCATTTATGTCGATGGATTTAGCGCGGCGTTTGCGCGAGCGACAAACGAGGGCTTCCTCCCAGCCTCCTTTAGCCCAGGATATCCTGGGGGGTCGGGAAATTGAGCACCCTGGGGGAACCCTATATCTCATCACCGATGAGTGGTCGGGGGAGCTTCCCTGGCCCTCTCCGGGGGATTTAGACTTTCAGCTTCAGCTTCTCCATGGCATTGGCCCCTACAACGAAGGACGCCTGCAGGCGGAAGGCTATCACCGCTTGGAGGACTTGGTCGATCATCCCCGTTGGGGCGGTCAAGCCAAAGGAATGCTGGCTGCCATCGATCAGGGGGATGTGTATACCCTCAGGCAGGCGGGGGCCTGTGATTGGGATCTGGTGGGGATGTTTAGGCCCGAGGAGGCCGTTTTCCTAGATATTGAAACTACTGGACTGGTCAGTTCCAGACCCCTCTTTCTGGTGGGGATCATCCATTGGCAAGGGGGGGTCTTTTACCTCAAACAGTATCTGGCTCGCAACTTTGAGGAAGAAGGGCCCTTGCTTTCCCTAGTGGTCCAAGAGCTTAAGGACTACCCATTGATTTTCACCTATAACGGCAAGACCTTTGATCTGCCCTTCATCAGGGCCCGCTGCCTTTCCCATGGCCTTCCCCTTCCCAAGGGGCACCTCCATGTGGACCTATTGTCCCATGCCCGGCGGGCTTGGCAGCACCGGCTCCCCAACTGCCGTTTGACCACCGTTGAAGACTACTGCCTGCAAAGCCGCCCGGCAGAAGACATCCCGGGAGCCCTCATTCCCGAGATTTACTACCATTTTGTCGAGACCCAGGATGTGGGCGCAATTGAGGGGGTCATCCGCCACAATGCCTTGGACCTGGATACCCTGACAAAGCTGATTCCCATCCTGCAGAAGCCCGGTCTTGACCCACAGCCGAAGGGAGGAAGGGCATATTCCTCTTGAGGGGCGTATGCATAGCTTCATGAAACGAACGTACATCAAGGATCTGCAGCCAGGCACCCGAGTAGCCGGTTCCTTTGTCC
>JAAZLZ010000291.1 GCA_012799075.1 Bacillota bacterium | reverse complement strand
TGCAATACCCTATTGTGGCCGTCAATAACGCCTTGACAAAACATATGTTTGACAACCGTTATGGTACGGGACAGTCCACCATCGATGGGATCCTGCGGGCCACCAATCACTTGATCGCCGGCAGCGTCTTTGTGGTGGTGGGCTACGGTTGGTGCGGACGGGGTGTGGCCAGCCGCGCCCGGGGGATGGGCGCCAATGTGATCGTGGTGGAAGTGGATCCCCTGCGGGCCCTAGAGGCGGTCATGGATGGCTACCGGGTGATGAGCATGGATCGGGCGGCTAAGGAAGGGGATATCTTCCTGACGGTGACCGGCAATCTCCATGGGATCCAGGGACATCACTTCGCCCTCATGAAGGACGGGGCCATCGTGGCTAATGCGGGCCATTTCAACGTGGAGATCGATTTAGAATCCTTAGCGGACATGGCTGAGGAGCATCGTACGGTGCGGGAACATGTGGAAGAATACCGCTTGCCGGGGGGCAAACGCATCTTTTTGCTGGCGGAAGGACGACTGGTCAACTTGGCGGCTGCCGAGGGCCATCCGGCGATGGTGATGGATATGAGCTTCGCCAATCAGGCCTTAGCCTGCAAATGGCTGCTGGAGCAGAAAGGCTCGCTGGGAAAACGGGTTTACGATGTACCGGAGGAGATCGATCGGGAGATTGCCCGCCGGAAGCTGGAGAGCATGGGCATCGAAATTGATGACCTGACCCCCGAGCAAGAAGAATACCTGAGAAGCTACCGACAAGGGACGTAAGGGGAAGTCGATCATGGGACCAAGGAGGGGCTGGCATCGTGCAGCCCTGTTTTTTTTGCTGGTGCACCCCTTCATGGCAGGCCCTGGGGGAAGATCTGGGTAACAATAAACTGGGCTCTTTTCCCATGGCGGGAGTCAAGAATTTCCCTTGACGGGATCTTGTGACCGAGATATCATGGATATGACTGATCAGTCAGGATGTGGCAGGGGGCGAAAATAGACCCTTGAAGCCAGGTTCTAGGGTGCTATGAACCTGGCTCTTCTGCGACTGGATCGGGCAAGGGGGTTGGAATGTGAAGAGAAGATGGCCGGTGGTCGTAGTTTTGGTGGTTGTTGCCGCCATATTGTTGTCTAGGGGCGGGAAAGAACCCGTCAAAGAAGCTGCAGGCCCCGCACCTCGGTCTGTGGCCGTATCCGTTGAGGAGGTGGAAAGTCAGACTTTGACCCGTCTCCTCCAGGTTCGGGGACAGGTGCGTCCTGTACGAGAAGTGAACGTGGTCCCTAAAATCAGTGGTATTGTCTGTCGAGTAGGGGCGGATGTGGGTCAGCGGGTTGCTGCAGGCGATGTCCTCTTGGAATTGGAAGGGGATGAGCTTCGGGCCCAAGTCCGTCAAGCGGAGGCAGCTTTGATCGCTGCCCGAGCTGGATTGGAAAAGCTTTTAGCTGGACCTCGGCCGGAGGAACTGGCCCAGATTCAATCGGCTGTTAACCAGGCCGAGACAAACTTCCGCAAAGCCCAGGCCAACCTGGAACGGATGGAAGAGCTCCACCGCCAGGGAATCATTACCGAAGACCAGTGGGAAGGTGCTGTGACCGCCTATGAGGTGGCCGAAGCCCAACTCAATTCGGCGAAGCAGCAGCTAGCCCTTGCTTCGGGGGATCCTCGCCAGGAGGACTTGGATGCTGTGCGGGCCCAGGTCCAACAGGCCGAGGCGAACCTGGAGCTGGCAAAGCTCCGCTTGGGCTATACCACTATCACCAGTCCTATGGATGGGGTGGTGGCTTTCCGGTATGCGGAAAATGGAGGCACCGTGGGCGTGGGGACCCCTGTGTTTACCATCGTGGACATGGATCGGGTCATTGTCAATGCTCAAGTGACCGAATCCTATGCCAACCGGTTTCGTCCTGGGGAAAAAGTAGATGTGCGGGTGGATGCCCTGGGGGGGCAGGTTTTCCCCGGTCACATTACCGCCATCAGCCCCATGGCCGATCAAAGCCGTTCTTTCCCCACCCGGATTGAGGTTGCCAACCCGGAACACTTGCTCAAGCCGGGCATGGCCGCGGAGGTTATCTTTGTGACGGACTCCCGCGAGGCGAAAATGGCCATTCCTGCAAGGGCTGTTCTGATTAGCGGCAATACTCCCAAGGTCTTTGTGGTGGAAGAAGGAGTCGCCCGGGAGCGGGTAGTCGTCTTGGGGTTGGAAGCCGGCGATCTGGTGGAAGTGCTGGAAGGCCTAGCGGTTGGGGAACAGGTAGTCGTCCGGGGACAGAACTATCTGGAAGACGGTACTGTCGTCAACATTACAGAGCAGGGGTGGTGAGTCCATGTCGATCATCGATATTGCCGTCAAACGGCC
>JAAZLZ010000290.1 GCA_012799075.1 Bacillota bacterium | reverse complement strand
CAGCCGCCGGAGCGCCCGACGGTGAGGACTGGCGGGTGCTCCACCAGGATGAGGACATCGGGGATCGTCCCCTCGATGCGAGCCTCGACCAAAGCGCGCTGCAGACGGCAAACGGTAGGGTAATCCTCCTTCCCCAGGCTGAGGACGCGCATGCCCTAGACCCGTCCAAAAAAGGCTTCCTCGGCCAGATAAGAGCTTCTGACCAAAGGACCGGCCACCATGCGGGGCATGCCCATTTCTTCCCCCAGGCGGGCAAAGTGCTGAAACATGTCGGGATGGATGAATTCTTCCACGGGCAGATGGGCATCACTTGGGCTCAGATACTGCCCCAGGGTGCAAATATCGCAGCCGACCCCGATCAAATCCGCCAGGACCTGGCGTACTTCCCCTTCCCCTTCGCCCAGGCCCAGCATGATCCCGCTCTTGGTGACGATGCCAGGATCGATTTCCTTGGCCTTGGCCAACACGCCCAAAGAACGCTGGTAGTCGGCCTGGGGCCGAACCCGTCGGTAAAGGGAAGGCACCGTCTCCAGGTTATGCCCTAGCACGTCGGGCCGAGCTTCGACAACGGCAGTTAGGGCCTCGGTGCTGCCTTGAAAATCGGGTATCAAGACTTCGATCCGACTTTCCGGCAACTGCCGCCTGATGGCCTGGATCGTCGCGGCAAAGTGGCCGGCTCCCCCATCGGGAAGATCATCCCTGGTCACAGAGGTGATCACCACATAGCGGAGCCCCATTTCCATGGCGGCCCTAGCTACCCGGTTGGGCTCATCGGGGTCTAAGGGACTGGGCCGTCCCTTCTTCACCGCACAAAAACGACAGCCCCTGGTGCAGTAATCACCCATGATTAGCACGGTGGCTGTGCCTTTGGACCAGCATTCGCCTGAGTTAGGACATTTGGCCTCCTCGCAGACGGTGTGCAAACGCCAGCGTTCCAGGCTTGATTTCGTCGGAGCCATCAACTTAGCACTGGGCATCTTGATCTTAAACCATTCCGGTAGTCTTTTTCGCAATATCCCTTCACGCCTCTTTCTTTAGGTTAGCGCAAATGATGAACTACGTCGGGGTTGAGGAGAGCCTTCGGCTTTTCCCCCTGGAAAACCCGGACTACTTCCTGGGCGGCAAGGCTTTGTAGAAGTCCGATGGAAGCGGTGGAGTACCAGGCGGCGTGGGGAGTCAAGACCACATTATCCATCTTCAGCAAGGGATTATCCGGAGCAATGGGCTCCTGCTCCACCACATCAAGCCCCGCCCCGCCGATCCGCTTCTCTTGGAGGGCGCGGATTAAGGCGGCTTCGTCGATGACCGGACCCCGGGCCGTATTGATGACAATAGCCGTCGGCTTCATTCTCGCCAGGACCTTCTCTCCCACCAAATGACGGGTGCTTCGGCTTAAGGGGGCGTGGACAGAGAGAAAGTCGGCCCTGGCAGCCATTTCCTCCAGGCTGTCAACCAGCTCCACACCCTGGTCCAGGGCCACCTGGGGATCAATAAAGGGATCGTGGGCAATTACCTCCATCCCCAAGGGCTTGACCTTGGCTGCCAGGTGCTGAGCGATCTTGCCAAAGGCAACCAAGCCCAAGACCGAGCCCCGCAAAGGCCGAATGGGTGTTGCTACTTTGTAGTCCCAAACCCCGTCTTTGACGGCGTTGTTCAGCAGCACCACCTTGCGGGCGCAAGTGAGGAGCAAGCTCAAAGCGTGGTCGGACACCTCTTCTTCACAGTAAGAAGGTACATTAGCTGCATAGACCCCAAGTTCGGTGGCTCCTTCCACGTCCACACAATCATAACCAATCCCAAAGCGCACCACAATCCGACACTGGGGCAAATTCGCCAGGACATGGCGGGTAATCGGTGCATAGGTCACCAACAAGCCAAAGGCATCTTGACACTTGGCGATCAGATCTTCCTCCGTACGACACTGGACCAGTCTCAGCTCCAGCCCCGCGGGCTCGAGCACCTTAACAGCATCAACAAAACTATCGTGTTCATAATCGGTTACGTAAACCACCGGCTTCTTCATGACAGTTACGCCAAATGCGGCGCCAGTCCACCTCCTCCCCTTGGTCAAAGCCAAGGAGTTAGATTTTCAAAACAACTTTGACCCCGTCGACACCTCCAGCAGCCGCTGCCATGGCCTCTTCGACCCGCTCTAAGGGGAAGACATGGGTAACGGTCCGCTCCACATCGATGTCTCCCCGGGCAAGGAGCTCTAGGGCCCGACGAAAATCCTGGTAGTTGTAAACCCGGGAGCCCCGCAGCGTCTGCTCGCGAAAACTGATTTGGAGCAAATCCACCGGTGCTAGTTCCTTGTAGACGCCAACCACCACGATTTGCCCCTTGATCCTAGTCATTCGGGCCATCTGGGTTGCCGTCGCCCCCACCCCTGCCGCCTCGTAGACCACATCGGCCCCCTCCCCACCAGTCAGGGACATGACCTTATGCACTGGATCGCCGGTGGCGTCGATAACGGTAAAGCCCATCCGGGCGGCCACTTCCCGCCGGTAGGGACTGATTTCACTGACCATCACCCGGGCGCCGGCCAGTCGAGCCACCTGGGCCAACAGAAGCCCCACGGGACCTCCTCCCAGGACCACCACCCGGTCCCCTAGTTCCAAGACCGCCTGCCGGAGCCCGTGGATGGCTACGGCCAAGGGTTCGGTTAGAACGGCATTTTCGAAGGATAGCCCCGGAGGGAGCTTGACGATCCGGTCCACAGGGACCGCCACATATTCGGCAAATCCCCCATCCACCTGAACACCAAGGAGACGAAGGTCCCGGCAGACATGGTAAGCCCCCCGGCGGCAGGCGCTGCATCGGCTGCAGGCAAGAAGGGGCTCAACTGCCACCCGGTCCCCCGGTTTCAGGCCGGGAAAGTCAGTCTCCACAATCTCCCCGGTAAATTCGTGCCCCGGAACTACGGGGGGCTTCACCCGGGGATTGCTGCCGGAGCAAATGTACAAATCCGAGCCGCAAATGCCGGCGTACTTTACCCTGATCAACGCTTCCCCAGGCCCTACTTTCGGGCGGGGACGCTCCTCAAGGGAGATCCCAGGTTCACCGGTGAAGACCGCCGCTTTCATGGGCCACGCCCTCCTTAGAATTTGAGCAGAACCTTGGTTACCTCCTCGGGCGACTCATCAAAGGAACGCATAGCTTCTTTGATTTCCTCGAAGGGATACTCCCGGCTGATCAAAGGCCTGGGATCGATGCGGCCGCTAGCCAAAAGATTGATCACTCCGGGGAACTGGTTGCAATTCAAGCGGGAGCCGTGGAAATCCACGCCCTTCTTGATGAGCAAGATGACAGGCAGCTTCAAGTCGCCTTCTGATAGGCCCAAGATGGCAATCCGACCCGATGGGGCTACGAATTCCATGCTCTGGCGAATGGTGGCTTCCAAGCCGACGGCTTCGATGACCGCGCTGGCCCCTTCCCCGTTGGTGAACTCCTCCACTGCCTTGTGGGGATCTTCCTCATCGATGTTGACGACCCGGTCCGCTCCCAATTGCTTGGCCAGATCCAAACGGGACTGGATCCGATCGGTAATCATCACCTGGGTATCTTTCGTTTTGGCGATGAGGAGACTGACCAGACCAATGGGCCCGGCGCCGATAATGACCAGCTGATCGCCGTCCCGAACCGATGCCCGCCGATTGGCCTCCGCACCGATGGATAAGGGCTCAAGCAAAGCGGCCGTACTAAAATCAAGATCCGCCGGCATTTTATGGACCCGGTCCGTCCGGACCGTTAAGTACTCGGCAAAGGCTCCATCCCGGTGCACCCCCAGGACCTCAACCTCCCGACAAACGTTGTGATTGCCCGTGCGGCAAGCATAACAACGACCGCAGTTGACCACCGCGTCAACCACAACCCTGTCCCCCTCCCGGAAAGGACCACTGTAGCCAGGTCCCAGGGCGGCGATTTCTCCGGAAAACTCATGGCCCATTACCCGGGGATACGTAATAAAAGGTTGGGTGCCCCGGAATCCAGGGAGGTCTGAGCCGCAAATGCCGGCCACCTTAACTTTGATCAAAGCTTCGTTGGGACCGGGCTTGGGCACCGGCCTTTCTTCGATGACAAATTTACGGGGTTCTACGAGGACAATTGCCTTCATTTGTTTTCCTCCTTCCTTACCACACCGTCCAACCTCCGTCCACCATCACCGTATGCCCCGTAACCATGCTGGAGGCATCGGAGGCCAGATAAATCACCGTCCCGGCCAGCTCATCCAATCGACCCAAACGACCCATGGGGATCCTCCCTAGGACTTCCTGGCGGAATTCCTCATCGGCCAAGAGTGGGATGGTCATGGCCGTCTCGAAGAAGGTGGGAGCGATGCCGTTGACATTGACGTTGTAAGGAGCCCATTCCACCGCCAAGGCCCTCGTCAACTGGGCCACTCCGCCCTTGCTCGAACAGTAGGCCGCCCGATTATAAAGGGCGACGAATCCCATCTGGGAGTTGATGTTAATTATCTTGCCATAGCGTCGTTTGATCATTTCCCGGCCCACGGCCTGGGCTGTGAAAAAGAGGCCCTTCAGGTTGATATCCAACGTCCTATCCCAATTCTCTTCGGTAAATTCCACGGCCGGTTGGGGTCGGTTGTAGCCAGCGTTGTTGACGAGAATATCGATCTTGCCCCACTGGGCCAGGGCTTTAGCCACCAGCTGATCGATATCCTCCAGGCGCGTGAGATCAGCGCACACTGGCGTTACTTGCCGACCACTTTGCTCCTTGAGCCTTTCCGCCCGGGCCGCAAGCTCTTCCTCACCCCGGGCCACGATGATTAGGTCGGCCCCCGCCCGGGCCAGGGCCAAGGCCATGGCCGCGCCCAGGCCGCGGCTGCCGCCGGTAACAATCGCCTTCTTGCCGCCAAGATCGAAGATGTCGGGAAATCTAATCCTCTCTTCCCAGTCCATCGCCAAAAACCCCCTTGTTGCCGGCATGAAACCATCCATGCATTAATTCCACACCCCACCGGGTAAATCCTTGCGCCACTGCAATTTATGGCGGGGGCAAAACAAAGGAACTCAACCCTCGGTGTCGAAGCTTATTCTGTATAGCGTCGGAGCCATAAAGGAGGTCTTTTGTCCATGAAGAGCGCAATGTGGTACGGTGGAAGAGACATTCGCTTAGAAGAAATTGAGTTGCCGCCCCTAGGTCCGGAGGACGTTCGTATTGAGGTAAATGCCTGTGGTGTTTGTGGTACCGATGTCCATATCATCCACGGAGCTTTCCCTCTGTATAAACCTCCCACAATCATCGGTCACGAGTACAGCGGCACCGTGGTGGAAGTTGGCAGCGAGGTGCAAACCATTAAGGTCGGGGACCGGGTGACGGTTGACCCTTCAGGCTACACTTGCATGGTCTGCTACTACTGTCGGCAGGGGCAGCTCCATCTTTGCCCATACCGGCCCGTTTTCCGGGGTGCTTATGCTGAGTACACAACGGTTCCCGAGCGGATCGTTTACAAACTACCCGAGGAGCTCCCCTTTGACCTGGGCGCCCTGACCGAACCGATTTCTTGCGCCGTCCATGCCACCGGTCTTGCCAAGCCCCAAACGGGCAGCAATGCTTTGATTTACGGGGCTGGAACCATTGGTCTTATTCTTATGCAGGTTTTGCTGCATTCCGGTGTCAGCCGGGTCATCATCTCCGAACCAATCCCCGCCCGTCGGGAGCTGGCCAAAGAGCTGGGGGCCGATGTGGTGGTCGATCCCCTCAAGGAAGACTTGAGCGAGGCCGTCAAGGACTTCACCAAGGGCATCGGCATCGATCTAGCCTTTGAGGCGGTGGGCAAGCCGACCCTTGTCCAAGATGCGACCAAACAGGCCCGCCGCGGCGGCAAAGTCATTGTCGTTGGAGTATCTGCTCCCGGAGCCACGACGGAGGTTGTGCCCTACGACATCTACTACAAGGAACTGAACATTATCGGCTCCCATATCCGTCTGTTCACCTTCCCCCGAGCCATCAACTGGCTGAGCAAGCTGAATCTCAAGCCCATCATCACCCATGAGTTCCCCTTGGCCGATACCCTCAAGGCCATCGAGACCACTGAGCGGGGCGAAGGGATTAAGGTATTAGTTAAGCCGAAGCTTTGAAGAAGTTTTGCCCTGTAGCCCCACGGGGGTTGGAAGGCCACCCGTGGGGCTTTATCACCTAAGACCTTAGTTGACAGGGATTTATCGATGGGAATATAATACACGTGACTGACTAGCCGGTCATTCGGGAGTGATAGGCTTGATCGACAAGGTGTGCCAAGGGATTATGGAGAACATGTCCCGGGTAGTGGTAGGCAAGTCCCGGGCCATGGAGCTGATGCTGGCAGCCTTCCTAGCGGAAGGCCATGTTCTCCTGGAGGATGTACCCGGGGTGGGCAAAACCCTCATGGCCAAAGCCCTGGCCAAGAGCATCGGCGGAACTTTTAAGCGGGTCCAATTCACCCCCGATTTGCTTCCT
>JAAZLZ010000023.1 GCA_012799075.1 Bacillota bacterium | reverse complement strand
TCCGAACAGAATCCCCCGGAGAAGCTCCCAAGTGAGGAGACTTGCTTAGGCATCGCCATGGTGGGACGAACCCGGCAAGGCTGGGGGACTTCCCATCGGGAAATCGACTTTTTCGATCTGAAAGGCGTCGTCGAAGGCGCTTTGGCCAAAGCAGACGCAACCTGTTCCTTTGCTCCAAGCTCTCACCCCGCCTTTCACCCGGGGCGTCAGGCCCAGATCTGGATCGATGGTCAGCCGGTTGGCGTGTTGGGAGAAATCCATCCCCGAACGGCCCGGGCATGGGAAATTGGCCAGCGGGTATACATCTGTGAAGTCAATCTGCATTCCCTCTTGGCCAAGATCCAGCCGACTAAGCGCTACCGGGCGCTGCCCCGCTATCCGGCCGTGCGGCGGGATCTGGCTTTGCTCGCTCCCCAAGATGTGGCCGCCGGGAGGATCCCCGAACTCTTGCGGGAGGTTGGGGGAGAGATAGTGCGGGATGCAGCCCTGTTCGACTTCTATACAGGGCCCCAGATACCGGAGGGCTTTAAGAGCTTGGCCTACACTATCACCTTCCAGGCGGAGGATCGCACCTTGACCGATGGTGAAGTCAGTGAACTAGTGGAAAAGATGGAACGGGAGCTAAAAGAACGCTTAGATGTAACGATTCGTCGCTGAGCTGGCAGGATTTCCAGGGGGCAACGCACAATCTAGACGGGGGAGAGGTATTTCATAAAGGGGTGGGATTATGTCCGTTAAGGGGTTTCCCAGACAGATTAACAACGGCAAAACAAGGGCCGTGGTTAAAATCTGTGGTGATGAATATATCATCAAGGGAGACGCTGAGGAAGAGTACATCCGGCACCTGGCAGCCATTGTTGATGAGAGGATGCGGGAGGTGCAGGCCTCCCACCCGAATCAGCCCCGGCATAAGCTGGCCCTTATGGTGGCCATTAACTTGGCCGACGAACTGGAGCGGATGCGGGATGAGAACAAGGAGCTGATGGAGCTTATCGGCGAAGTGAAATGAGGTGGGGGGTTGTACTGGCTAGATGTCCTCCTGCTGGCCTTTGTTGGATGGCTCGGCTTGACCGGATCGCGCAAAGGATTCATCCGGGGCCTCTTTGATTTGGCAGGGGCCGCGTTGGGTCTTTATGTGGGCCTGGTCAATTATGAGCAGTTGGGGGAAGCCTTAACTAGGACCTTTGCCCTCCCTCCGGCCATCAGCCAATCCTTGGCCTTTGGCGCGCTGGCCTTAGTGATGGCCCTCGGTCTGAGCTTGGCCGGACTGATTTGGTCCAGGGCAGTGCATACTTCGCGGATGCAGATGGCAGACAAGGTGCTTGGTATTGGGCTAGGGGCCGCCAAAGGCTTTGTTCTCTTGGCAGTGCTCCTCACCTTCGTTACCTTGGTGCCCCTAGGACCGGTGAATAACATGCTGGAGCACTCCATTGTCGCCGAGAAGATTTTACTGGCTGTGCCGCCCCTCTACGGCAAGCTGGAAGGGCTCTTGCTGGAAAGACTGCCCCGGGGGCCAGGCCCAGGGCCCGGTTTGCCCCAAGGGATACCCACTGTATAGATTGCTTCGTTTGCCCCGCCTTGAAACGGGGCAGACTTTGATTGGAGGTAGGGGATGAAGAACCTGCAGTTGTCTTGGATTCTGCGGGAGATTGCTGATTTACTGGAGCTTAAAGGCGATAATCCCTTTAAGATTGGGGCCTATCGCAATGCGGCCCATCAAGTGGAGCATCTGCCCATCGATATCGGTGAACTGGGTGCAGAAGGTCGCTTGCGGGAGATACGCGGGATTGGTCCGGCCCTGGAAAAAAAGATTGATGAATGGCTGTCCACCGGGCAGATGACGTACTACAATAAACTTCGGGAGGAAGTGCCCCCGGGTTTATTGGATCTTTTAACCATCCCGGGCCTTGGTCCCCGGTTGGTAGTCACCCTCCACCGGGAACTTGGCATCGAGTCTATTGACGATTTGGAAACTGCGGCCCGGGGAAGAAAGGTCCGGCAGGTTAAGGGGATTGGCGGCAAGACGGAGATGGCTATCCTCCGCGGCATTGAGATGTGGAGACGGAGGGGAGGCCAGGCCCTTGCCTACATGGCCCGGCCCATCACCATAGAACTGGCCAGAAGGCTGGCGACCCTGGTGGGAGTTGTCAGGGCTGAGCTGGTGGGTGGATTGCGTCGACGTCAGGAGACCGTGGCCAGCGGGGACATTTTGGTTGTTGCCGAGGATCCTGCCCCGGTTGTGGCCGCCTTCTGCGAGCTGCCCATAATTGAAGAAGTCAAGGATCGGCAGGACAACAGCGCGGAGGTTACCTTAACATCGGGCCTCGAGATGAATCTATATTGTGCAAGCCCGGAGGAATATCCCACGGCCCGGCAGCAATTTACCGGCTCTGGGGATCATAATCGACGGCTGGAGGAACTAGCGAAGAAGGCTGGTTTAGCACTGAAGCCCGCCGGTCTGTTTTCCTCGGAGGGTCGGATGGCCGTGGCTGATGAAGCAGATGTTTATCGCATCTGTGGGCTGCCTTTCATTGAGCCTGAGCTGAGGGAAGACCGGGGCGAGGTGGAAGCAGCCCTGGATGGCCGCTTGCCCTGTCTCATCAAGGAGGAAGACATCCAGGGGGACCTTCATGTTCACTCCCATTGGAGCGACGGAACAACTTCCATCAGGGCCATGGCCGAGGCTCTGCGGGAACGGGGGAGGAAGTACATGGCTATTTGTGATCACTCCCGTTCCTTGGCAATCGCCAGGGGCCTTTCGCTAGAAAGACTCGGGAAGCAAAGGGAAGAGGTCCGTCAGCTGAACGAGGATTTGGAGGGATTTCGCATCCTGACCGGTGTGGAAGTGGACATCCTTGCCGATGGTCGGCTGGACTATCCCGATGAGGTTTTGGCGGAGATGGATGTGGTCGTAGCCTCAATCCATACGGGTTTCAACCAAACGGGGGAGAAGATCACCGAGCGGATTTTAGCAGCCATCCAAAATCCCCATGTGGATATCATTGCCCACCCGACGGGACGCTTGTTGGGGCGACGGGAACCATTGGAGGTCGATGTGGAGAGGATCATCGAGGAAGCGGCCCGAACGGGGACCATCTTGGAGATCAATGCCTATCCTGATCGGTTGGATTTAAATGAGATCCACGCCCGCTGGGCTAAAGAAGCCGGAGTGCTTTTGGCCATCAATACGGATGCCCACGCTCCGGATCAACTAGATTACTTGGAATATGGGGTGGGAGTGGCCAGACGGGCTTGGCTCGAACCACAGGATGTGATCAACTGCCGCCCCTGGGAGGAACTAGAGGAGATCTTGGCCTCTGTGCAAAGCACGCGTCGATAACATACTTCAAGGGAGGTTGCGGGGTTGGGAATGACCATAGGGGAAATCTACGAACTTGCGGTGCAGAAGGGAAAGGAAAACGATCCTCGGGGCATTGAGGCTGTCGAGCAGGAGCTGGAGCGACTTAGACAAGATTATGAGGAGCTAAGACCCGCAGAGAAGGAAGTCTTTGACCTGGAGCGATTGACAAACCCCTACGCCGATACTCGGGTTCTTTATGGAGACTTGGGCACCAAGGTTGAGCGGGTGATGGTTGGCGTTGATATCGAAGTGGGAGAGATCCTCCTGGCCGACCGGCTGCGGGAGAAGCAGCAGCTTGATCTAGTCATTGCCCATCATCCTGAAGGCGCAGCCCTGGCCAACTTGTACCGGGTCATGCATATGCAGGAGGATATCCTGGCCGACTATGGGGTGCCGATCAACATTGCCGAGGGATTGATGAGCGAGCGGATTGCCGAAGTGAAAAGGGGTCTACTGCCGGTTAATCATCAGCGGGGCATCGATGCCGCCAGGCTCTTGGAGGTTCCCTTGATGTGCATCCATACGCCTGCCGACAACTCGGTGACCACCCATCTGCAGAGACGATTTGATGAAGCCAAGCCATACCGTGTCAAGGATGTCCTGAGCATCCTTAGGGATGAGCCGGAATACGCGACGGCGGAGAAAATGGGCATGGCTCTGAAGGTGGTGTCCGGTTCTAAAGAAAGACGAGCGGGGAAAGTCCTAGTGGACATGACCGGAGGAACCGGGGGTTCGAAGGAAATCTTTGAGCACATGGCAACCGCGGGGATCGGCACCATCGTGGGCATGCATATCAGTGAAAAGAACCTGGAGAAAGCGAAGAAAGCCCAGGTCAACGTGGTTATCGCCGGGCACATGGCCAGCGACTCCATCGGGGTAAACTTGATCCTAGATGAGTTGGTCCGCAGGGGGATCGATGTAGTGCCTTGCTCAGGCTTAATTAGAGTATCCCGCATCTAGACGGGCCAATGAAGGGGTCGGTGCCCCTATACAGGCACCGACCCCTTCTGCACTTGGAAAAGGGAGGGGAATGGTGATGGAATTGCCGGAGCTTTTGGCACCGGCGGGGGATTTTGATTCATTGAAGGCCGCCATCCAAAACGGGGCCGACTCGGTCTACCTGGGAGGGAAGGCCTTCAGCGCCAGAGCATCTGCGGCCAACTTCGACCGTGATGAGCTTGTCCAAGCTGTTGACTACTGCCATCTTTACGGGGCCTTGATTTATGTGACGGTAAACACCTTGATTCTGCCGGAGGAAGCGGCTGAAGCGGAAGAGTATCTTGCTTTCCTGAACGAAATTGGAGTGGATGGAGTCATTGTCCAGGACCTGGGCTTAGCCCGCATTATCCACCAGGCGTTTCCCGAGCTTCCCCTGCACGGAAGCACCCAAATGACCATTCACAACAGAAAAGATCTAGAAGCATTGACAGAACTCGGTTTTTCCCGGGTAATCCTGGCCCGGGAATTGACCATCGATGAGATCGGGGCGATGGTCCAAGCAAGCCCTCTGGAGATTGAAGTCTTTGTCCATGGCGCCCTATGCATCTCCTATTCCGGTCAGTGCCTCCTCAGCAGTCTGGTGGGGGGCCGCAGCGGCAACCGGGGCCGTTGTGCCCAGCCATGTCGATTGGAATATGAACTAGTAGATGATAAGGGCCGACCCTTGGCCATAGGTCCGGTCGGCAGGCATTTGCTCAGCACCAGGGATCTTAAGCTCATTCGACAGCTTCCACTGCTGGCGGAAAGGGGCGTTAAGGCCCTTAAGATCGAGGGACGAATGCGGCGCCCCGAATACGTTGCGGTGGTGACGGCCACATACCGTAAAGCCTTGGACAATCTGGCCCAGGGCGATCGATCCTTTGTAAGTCCAGAGGAAGAACTGGATTTAGCCCAGGTCTTCAATCGAGGCTTTACCACCGGCCACCTCCTTGGTCGGCGGCTGAAGGGCCTGATTGGCTCCGAACGGCCGAACAACCGGGGAATTTTCCTAGGGCGGGTGGCATCCTTTGATGGGCAGCGGGCCTTGATCAATCTGACCAAAGAACTGCATGTGGGCGATGAGGTGGAGGTATGGGTCAGTGATGGGGGCAGAGTGGCTGCCCAGATTCAGCGGATTGATCCTGAAGGAGGGGGCGAACCTCTCGACGTTGCTCTGGGTGGCTCCCGGGTGTTTGTCGACCTAAAAGGACCCATCCATCCGAGTGATCGGGTTTTTAAGATGTCCGATCGGGAACTCCTATCCCAGGCCCAGTCCAGTTTTCGTTCGCCGCGGGTTTTGCGCAAGATCCCTGTCCGGGTGTCGGTGCGGGTTCGGGAAGGGGAGCCTTTCCGGGTAATCATGGAGGATAGGGAAGGGCATCGAGGGCAAGGAATAAGCAATGTCCTTGGCGAAAGAGCCTTGAAACACCCCCTGACCAGACAGAGGATCCAAGAGCATGTCTGTCGTCTGGGGAATGACCCCTTCCAAGCGGAGGATGTCCAAATCGATCTGGCAGGGGAAGTCATGGTTCCTTTCAGTGAAATGAACAAGGCTCGCTGCCGGGGCGTTGACGACCTTAGTCAACAACGCATCGCGAGGAAGCCCCGCCCGGCCTTCCCTGTTTTGAGCCCCAGTCAAGGGACTTTGTTTCGGGGAAAGCCCCGTTTAGCCGTCCATGTCAGCGATGGGGACTCTGCCCGGGCTGCTGTGGGGGCGGGTGCAGATCTCCTCTACTTCGGCGGTGAGGTCTTCGGGCGACAAAAGGGAAAGGCGGCCTGGATCAGCCAATGGGAGGGACTGTCCCAGGCGGCTAAGCTTCCAGTACCGGTATATTGGGCTTTGCCTCGCATCACCCGGGCCGAAGAGATGGAATGGGTTGAGGAAGGCCTCAAGGT
>JAAZLZ010000289.1 GCA_012799075.1 Bacillota bacterium | reverse complement strand
TTCATACTTGCTCCGGGGAATATCGGGGAGCAGGCCGATCTTGATGGCATCTTCCACGTTCAGATACTGGCCAAAGCCCCCGGCGATAATCACCCGATCGAGGGCGTCAACATCGAGCTCCAAGGTCCTAAGCAGGGTCCGCATGCCCGCGTAAATGGCCCCCTTGGCCCTGATCAGGTTCTTAATGTCCCCCTCGGTGATGACGATATCCTTCTGGCAGCCCCCTTCGCCGGCCCGAACCAGGACGAACTCCCGACCCTCAGCGGAAGGCCGCAGCCGATCCCAATTCCCTACAAACTGACCCGTGCGATCGATGATGCCCCCATCTTGCAGTTTGGCTAGGCAGTCGATGAGCCCTGAGCCGCAAATGCCCACCGGCGGTTTTCCGCCGATGGTCTGCACCGAAGGATCACCCTGCTGGATGGCAACCTTCTCGATGGCCCCTTCCATCGCCCGCATGCCGCAAGTAATGCCGCTTCCTTCAAAGGCCGGCCCTGCCGAACAGGCGCAGGACACAAGGAAGTCCCGACTTCCCAAGACCATCTCACCGTTGGTGCCGATATCAACGAATAGGCTTAGTTCATCTTGTTCATGGAGGCGGGAGAAAAGCACCCCGGCCACCACATCGCCTCCAACATAACTGGCAACGGAGGGCATTAGATAGACCTCTGCCTGGGGGTTGACCATAAGACCCACTTCCTTGGCCTCGAAGGGGCCAAGCTTGGTGAAGGCGGGAATATAGGGTTCAAGACGGATGTAACCAGGATCGATCCCTAAGAAAAGGTGGCTCATGGTCGTATTGGCCGAAACAACCACCCCATCGATCCAGTCCCGGGAAATCCCGGCTGCATCCACCAGTTCGGTGATCAAGGAGTTGATGGTCTGCACCACCGCGCTTTGCAGCTCCTCCAGGCCGCCCGGCTGGGAACAGTGGATGATGCGGCTGATCACATCATCACCGCAGCGTCCCTGTCGGTTGTAGCTTCCCCGGGTGCCTAAGGTCACCCCCCTCTCCATGTCGATGAGGGAGAGGGCGACGGTGGTTGTGCCGATATCAACGGCCAGTCCACAGGTCTTGGCCGGGCCCGGTTCCACCCGGACCACTTTGGGTCCTTGGCCCCAGTCCACCATCGGAAGGTTCACCCGCCAGTCTCCCTTCCGCAAGGCCGCCGGCACCTTGCGGATTACCTCCAAGGAAGCCTTCGGCTCCTGGCCCTCTAGCTGGGTCTTGACCCGATCCCAGTCGCTGGCATTATCCAGCAGACTAGGAGCAGTCAACTGACACTCCCGGATGGAGAGAACAGGTGCAAAGGGGTAGGCCTCCACATCCCCGGCCTTAAGCAGGCCTTCATCCTCCATCAAGACCCGGTGGGCCGAAACTCTGCTCGCAGAGGGGATTTCCACCACCACATCATCGACAACCCAGCTTTGACAAGCAAGGACATAGCCTTGCTTAATCTGCTCCGGGCGGAGGCTGCCGGTGCCTTCAATCCGTAGCGCCCGGCGGGGTGAAACCTTGACCAGACACTGGTTGCAGACCCCACCGCCGCCGCAAGCCCCCTTGATTTCCACGCCCGCCTCGGCGCAAGCATCGAACAGGGACGTTTCCTTGGGAACTTGAGCCCGTGCTCCATCGGGCATGATGGTTACAGTGCAAAGCTCCATGGTCAACCCCACTTTTTATGCGAAATGGGCCTTAGCAAAGGCCGGGATGCCTGCCGCCTCTCTGGGCCCAACAAGGACATTCCAACCTGAGGCCTCCTGCAGTCGTCCACTGATGACCGCCACCTGACCTGGAATGATCACGTTGCGATGGTTCACCTTCTCCTCGATCTTGCATTCCTTCATGAACTTGGCGATGTCCTCGGGTTCGAGCTTGCCCGCCGCCCAGGCCGTAAGGACCGAAGTCCCGTCGGTATTCACCGGGAGGATGTAGCCGGGGACCTTGCTCGCCTCAACCTCACCCTCCACACTGTAGTAGGTGAGGGAGAAGTTGGTCGTCAGATAGACGGGTGAATCGCCATTAACATCCCCAACTGCATGGACCTTAGACTCCACCTGAATAGGCTTTTGGGGGTCGCTATACAGGTTGGCCCGCCAGGTCAAAAGGGGCAGGACTTCTTCCTTGCGATAGGCATCCAAGACGACAATGGCCCCATATTTGGCCATATAAGACACCCCTTGGAGGACTTGGGATTTGGGATCCTCTTCGGTGGCAAAGGCAAGAGCAGGATAGCCAAAGGGCCGAAAGCGCCTCT